>JBBTAH010000001.1:0-3298 GCA_038044285.1 Nanobdellota archaeon
TGGTCGGCACTTCGATCATCCAAAAATCGAGCACCAATCAAACCACACCTTAAAGGGTGTGGTGGTGCATCGATTTTTTGATTTTATTTAGAGTTATAGTATGTTTTATATATTTGAGTGTTTTTTGCATACTATGAAAAATAAATTAGTCTTTGTTGTTGCCTTTTTGATTATATTAGCTGTGGCTGCTACTTTTATATTTAAAGCACCAGTTGAGGAAGAGACTTATTTAACTTCTGTTACAATCAGGCAAATTTATCGCGATTCTCTTTTGGGCGAAGTTACGAAAGTTGTTTACGATGCAACTGGAGATGATGATTTATCCGCTTATAGCGAGGATTGTGCTCGACATAACGGACTTTTTCAAGCATGCGGAAATATTTGCGAGCCGAGGGCTGCTGCCTGCGTTGAGGTTTGCGCTGTGACTTGTAGTTTTCCTTCTTCAGAGAATTGAAAACAAAGTAGGTAACTACTCTTCACTAAAGTGTGAAGTTTTCAATTCTCAGCCTCCCAACCTCAAAAATTTCCAATTTTTGATGGCCATCAAGAATGCAACTCTTAAGCATTCTTGAGGAGTCCTAAACAAACTGCGCACTAAAGTGCGCAGTAAAACGCAAGGACTTTGTGATTTAACTGGACCTGGTGAATAGATTTCTGTTAAGTTTAAATAATCTTTTTATATTTAAATTATATGAAAAAGGCTTTCGTTTTTGGTGTTATATTTATTTTGGTTGTGGTTGTTATTTGGTATTTTAGTTCTAAGCCTGGAAAGTATGATGATTTTGCGAAATGTTTGACTGAAAAAGGTGTGAAAATGTACGGTGCTTATTGGTGCCCGCACTGCCAAAATCAAAAGAGAATGTTTGGCAAGAGCTGGGAATTTGTTGATTATGTTGAGTGTGCCACTCCCGGGAGTGATTCGCCGAAAGCTGTTTGCGTTGCGGCCGGAATTACTGGTTATCCGACGTGGACTTTTGGCATTGATAGAAAAGTTTCAGGTGAGTTGACTTTTGAACAGCTGGCTTCTTTCAGTGGATGTGAGGCTGCATTGAGGCATTAATTAGAGTCTTGTGCTCTTTCTTCCAAAGATTTTTTATAAATGTGAAGCATTTGATTTATTGTACTCTTCTTCCTAACGGGATTTCCACCATGGTATTTTTTATTTAATGTTCCAAGAATTTTTTCTATCATAGGTTTTCCCTTGTAATTACCAGTTTGATATCGATAATCTGGAGAAAGATATAATCGATAAGCTTCTCTTTTTTCTTCTTCAGACCAGGGTGTTTCTCCTCTTGAAATTGATGCTAAACGGCCCCTTTGTTGCCTTTCTTCCGTTGTTAAAGCATGAATCCCCTTTCTTTGCTCATGCAATTTGTGAGCGATCTCTTGTCTTTGCTCTGTAGTCATTCCATGAACTCCCTTTCCTTCCAAGTATGATATCTGACCACCTTTACTGCTTGCTTCTTCTTTTTGCTCTGTAGTCATTCCATGAACTCCCTTTCCTTCTCCATATGATTTACTACCGCCAATCTTTCCACCCATACGACCATGCTTTATCATTTCTTCTTTTGTCCGAGCATGGACTCCTTTCCTTTGTTCATATGTTCTACTCCCAATAATCTTACCCCATTCAAACTTATGTTCTGTTTCTAATTCTTTTCTTTCTTCTTCAGGAATAAGCCCATCATAAAATATTTTTCCAAAGAGACTATTATTTCCAGAAATCGCGTACCCAACACCAGATAAAGCAACATTTTCGGTAACTCTATATTCTGATACAATATCTAATTGTTCAACTATCTGTGGGAGAAAAAATCCTTGTCTATATAAGTCAACAATTTCTGGATGATTTTGTTGCAAAGTTCTTCCTAACTTAATAGCGATTTCTATCGCTCTAATTTGTTGAGGAGTTAAATCTTTTTGCGTTTCATTCATAAAAATATTCCTAAGACTCATCTTTTAAACCTTTGTAAAAAGCACAAGACCTCCTTTCAATTATTCCTTCGGTAACCATTTTTTGAAGTAAATCGATTTAGTTAGTGAAAAAAGAAAGTTGGGTATAACTCTTAAACAATGCGAGGATAATCTGAAAAGACTACAAATGGCAAAATATTAATAGATATATTTCTTTTTACAGAAGATTTTAAAATGCTTAATTTACTTAGAGATGTGTGGGCCCATAGTACAGTGGTAATACACGCCCATGGCATGGGTGAGACTCGAGTTCGATTCTCGGTGGGTCCATGGGCCTGTCGTTCAATGGTAGGACAAACCGTTCGCGTCGGTTAAATCCGAGTTCGATTCTCGGTGGGTCCATTCTACAACTCTCTTTAGAAAAGAGAGTTCTAGGAGTCAGAGAAACTAAAATTGCAAGTCCTCGCCAACTGATGTTGTCGGGAACTCCAATTCTTGCGAATTGTAGTGTTAGATTCCCTGGGGTTCATAATATGGCGAAAAAGAAAATACCAGCGAGTTAATGTCAGAGAAATATATATAAATTGCTTTTATCTGTCTATCTGGTATGAAGAAAAAATATATTTTTGCTCTAGTTGCCTGTGGAATTTTTTTTGTTCTCATTTTTATAATACTTTTCCTAAATAATAAAATAACTGATATAACTGAAAAGTTAAAAGAAACTATCAGCAATTATGATAAGCCCGCTGAGGATGAAAAAAAATCATCTGAAAACGATATATCCGATACTGATGGAAATGCTTTATCTCCTGCAGAGCAGGCATCAGCTTCGCAAAATCCAATTCAAAATATAAAGCATACTTTAAGTGTAAGCAAAACAGGAAGCGGAGGGGGGAGCATAAATATTAACCCTTCAGGCATCAGCTGCGACGAGCTTGAAGATGAAAATAGTTGCACTGAAGAATATGTTGAGGGAACATCAATAAGGCTTACCCCCAACACAGGGGCTGATTCGTTGTTTACTGGATGGTCTGGAGATTGTAGTGGTGTTGGTTCATGTACAGTTATTATGAATCAAGATCGGGAAGTTACGGCTAATTTTGAGTTTGTAGAAGAATTTTCGGTGTCTATTTCAAAAACAGGATCTGGCGTAGGGACAGTTACCTCGTCAATCTCAGGCATAAATTGTGGTTCTATATGTTCTTATATCTTTCAGAGCGTTTCCCCTATTCAATTAACAGCTGTTCCGGATTCTGGATCACAATTTATCAGTTGGGCAGGGTGTGATAGTGTAGATTCTAATGTTTGCCACTTAACGCCAGATGGTAACAAAGTAGTGACTGCAAAATTCTTTCTTGGATACAAATTGACAGTTGCAAAAATT
>JBBTAH010000002.1:0-11640 GCA_038044285.1 Nanobdellota archaeon
GATGCTGCCGAATCCTAATTCGTTCAGCAGGAATCCCAAAATTCCTAAACTGGTTAAAGGCCAGCCACAAACACCAAGCATAAGCTTTGCTCTTAATCAATTTATTTTCAAAAGCATCCTTCAAACTAACTATCTTTGGTTCCTTGCCGTCTTTCTGCAACTTCCAGCTCCACAAAGGCAATTTCCAATTTTTTACTTTATCAAACTCTTCCCAATTATTTTTTTCCTTAGGATCAACAAACAACTGCCCTTCCGCCTGCGTGAATTCACGTCCACGCAAAACATGCTGCCTAGGCGAAATTTCATTCCTGTACGCCTTTCCAATTTGATAAACCCCAAAAGGAATTTTCTTTCTGAAATATTGGTACATTCTCAAAAAAGGTAAATAAGTTACTGTTGCAGTTTCTGGGCGCAGTGATGCTTCAGTACCCATAACATTAGTCTTCATCATCAAACTCTGCCTCTCAATCCCTTCCCCAAAGTGTCCGCCGCACGACGGACAGTTTATTCCTTTTTCTTTTATAAACTTCAAAATCTCTAAATCACTAAAACTATCAGCACTCACATCATAATTTTCCTCAATTAGTTTGTCCGCCCTAAAAACAGCCTTGCACTTCTTGCATTTAATGACTCTATCGGAAAAAGTGCCTAAATGTCCTGACGCCTTCCAAACAACATCTGGCATGACCGTCGGCCCTTCAATCTCGCGAAATCCGTTTGAATTAAAAATTTTCCTGACTGAATTCTCAACTTTATTCTTCAGCAATTTCCCCAGCGGCCCATAAGTGTAAAACCCAGCAAGCCCGCCGTAAATCTCCGGCTCCGGCCCCCAAATCAACCCAGATTCTTGTATAAAACTCGAAAAGTCTTTTTCATTAGTTTCTTTTTCTTCTGATTTTTTGCTCATATTAACAATTTTATCCTCAACCTTGCTCTTTAAATCTTCCCTTCCTAATTTTTTTATTTCCCTAGCTTTGGCTTCAGCCTCTTTTCTGTTTTTACCCAAATAAGCAACATTCACTGCCTTGACTTTACCATTCTCACGCCTGGATTCTCGCAGGTAGTAATATTCGTTGCCGTAAACCTTTTTCTTAACAATGAAAGCCATTCATTAGGTACTACAAACAATTATTTAAAGGTTACTTAGGCACTACAACAAAAGTTTATTAGGTACTACATAAGCATGCATTTTTTGTAATCACTAATAAATAGTAATAAAATAGAAAGTTTTAAATACCCTGAATTTTTGCCGCAGACATGCTACAAAAACAAACAGAAATAACAATACCATTTAGGGTCTTGGAACGAGATGGATCTGAACATAGATACGTAGCCAAAGCCCTAGAATCTAAATTCGGACCAAAAGTAATAGTAACAGGCGTAGATCCTTCGGCCATCGGAACAAGAAGGACACGAACATTCGGCGTTCCATTAGCCAGGCTCGGTAAAGACAACTTAAGAGATGACGACCCATTAACATACGCCTCAGATGGCAACTTAGTAATTTACAGAGAAGACTGTTTAAGAGAACTTGAAAATTGCGAGTATGAAATAGAAAATCCAGAAGAAGCTGTAGCCGGAGTTGTTAAATTAAAATACTGTGCATAAATCACGCGCTTTGATATTGCCAATGTCTAAGAGGTATGCATTCAACTAAATAACCACGCCTTGAAAGACCCGACTCAACGGCATCAACCTGATCACTATAGCAAAAATGTACAACAGCTCCTTTACGAGGATCTTTATTCAATACATCGTAAATTCTAGCAGCAACATCATCAGAAGAGTTATGTAATAAAAGCCGTATATCACTTTTCTCAAAAAAAGAAGCTGGAATTTTATCGCGGTGCTGGACATCAATAGAAACAAAACCAACACCAATAATTCCAACATCTTGCTCCAATCTAACAAATGCTTCAAGTTTTGCTAAATCTCCCTCATTAAAAGAAGATCTGTCGGCAGATAAAATAACAACGCGCTTCATAACAACTAAGAAAATATAGTGTTTTTAAATACTTCCACTCAAAAACAAAACTGCTAAATTAAATCACAGTTCGCAACTTTTGAAGGCTATAGTTAATAATCAGCAACGTTTAAATAAGAATATCTAATTGAACAAGTGTGCGCGGATGGCGAAGAGGTTAACGCGGTCGGCTGCAGCCCGACTATGCCCCGGTTCAATTCCGGGTCCGCGCTTTAAGTTAAATACTTTTCACAAAAATCTTAACTCTTTTCTCAATATCTTTAACAATTACTTCAATCTTTTCTTTTTCTTCCTCGAGCGCTCCATCAACGTCCCAAAATATCACCTTCTCCTTAACGCGTTCAAAAACATTAACTGGAAAACCCTTGCCAACAACAACAATTTTATTTGCCCATTCAAAATCCTGCCTATATAGCTGTCTTGGCTGGTCATTATCAATTCTGTATCCCAAATTATTCAAAGTAATATGAACATTCTGACAAACATAAGGCCTCATTAAATCTAAAATCATACCACAGCTCTTCACACCAATCGAATCACCAATTAATTTTTTACATATGGCTTCAGCTACTTTGCTTCTAAACTTATTGTGCATATCAACGAATAATATATTCATTTTCAAATCCTGTTTCAAAACTTCAACTCGAAGAGTTGAAGCAATTTTAGTTTTCTGAACTACTTCAGCTTTGCTGAAGTTACCGCAAACTTAAGTTTGCGAGTACCTAGATGGTCTTTTTCTAAAAGAGCATGTAGCTACGACCCCGACAGGATTAATTCAAAATATAATTGTTTTGAATTTGCCGATAACGTCAGTTAGCGAGCATTTCAAATCCTGTCTTCACTACGACCCCGACAGGATTTGAACCTGCGACCCTCGGATTAGAAGTCCGATGCTCTATCCAGGCTGAGCTACGGGGTCCCGCACAACAGAGTCAGACAAACCGTTTTTAAAACTATTCCTATGGCTTAATAAATAATCCAAGCAATAAGAATCAATAAGAACAACATCCTTCACGCTCCTCACGTAATTATATCTCACAAGAACTCGTTTAAGTCCAGTTTGTAATTTCTCGTCCAATTCAACAGCAAGCCCGTAAATTACATTATCTTTAACAATAATGTCTTTAACAATTCCAAAGCGCATGCCAGCTAAAGTATAAACTTCCATTCCAGTCAATGATCTGGCAGTGAGTCTACTCTTAAGTTCCTTGCGTGTAGTCCAATAATGAGTCAACCAAGATAAAAGCAACAAAGCTAATAAAATAAAAAGAAATATAGAATAATATAACCTTTGATAAATTTCATCGGTCTGTGAAGCCAATCCAGTAATAGTTGGGGTTTCGTCAACAATCGGAATTTCAGGTTCAGCAGATTCAAAATCATCACATAATAAATTACTATTTGAATCTAAACAACACTCACCATTAAACAAAATATAAGGTGCAATGCAAGCAACAATCGGCGGCGCAATCACTCCACCAGTCGTCGGTGGCTGACCGCCTGCTCCAACTCCTCCACCTCCACCGCCGCCAGTTCCACCACCAGTCCCGCCCCCGACAGAAGTAACCTCAAAAGTGTCAAAAGCAGTAGCTGTCCCGCCAACCCACGAAGTTAATGCTCGCAAACGATAATTTCCTGCACTTAATGGAGCAGTCAAAACTACACTTATATTTGTAGAGCTATTCGCCCCAACATAAACAGTCTGTTGTCCAGAACTATGGTTCTGGCTCTCATCACCAGAAGTTATCCAATAGTTCGTTATAAAGTCCTGTCCAATATCTGGATTAATATTTTTAACTTCAATTACAGAATTAAATATATCCGAAGCTAAAACCGTCGCTGGCGCATAAACAATAATATCTGCTGGCCCACCATATCCCGGAATGCTAACAGAAGGAATATTGGAATAAAAGCTCTGCGAATTTACAACAGCAACACCTTGAGCAAAGGTATGAACTGTATTGCTTGCTGCCTTAGGCACGATCACCAATTTATCAAGTGAATAAGAATTTCCTGAAGTTAAGTTAAACAAATAAGAAGTAGAATTTATATCAGAATCTGTATATACAATATTAGACAGATCATTTCCAGCATTGTAAACTGTAACAGAAACATTAAAAGTAACATTTAAACTCGTCTGAGATATAAATTGTATATTTTTAAGTATAATAAGCTGATTAATTAAACCCGTTCCAGGCACAGTTATATTTATAGATGTAGAATTAGCGACAAGAATAAGATTATTAAAACTATTAATTGCTCGCGCAACAGAACTATTTAGCTGAGCATAATAAGTACTATTTAGTCTGGAGAAATATTTTAGATAGCTAAATGAATATGAAAAGCCAGCACTCAAATTTCCAGAATTAATATATCCATAATCGGGATCAGTGATATTTGAATAAATAGCGGAAGAACCGCCAGTATTAAACAAAAGCAAACTCACATTGTAAACTATATCTGTAGAATTAACTGAATAAACAGAAGCAAGCTTATCAAGATTGATAGATGCCCCAGATCCTACAGAAAAGTTGTCAATACAGCTTACAGGAGTACTAAGATAGTTTGCAGATGCATTAAGATAATAAGAGCCAGCAGAAACATTGAATAATTCATGATGATAATTTCCGGCCAAGGTGGTATTGGTTACATTTTGAAAATATATACTATTATTTGCGTAATTAAATGATAAATTAATAGATTGATTTGACAATCCTAAATAATCAAACAAGAGATATCCGTCAGCAAGAAGCAGGGCATTTTGTTGATATGGGCCTCCGATTTCGCAAGTAATTGATAGTGAACGAACAGAAAAAGAAACAGAAGTAAAATTAGTATTTCCAGCAGAATCATTTGCATATGCAAATAAAGTATGTGAGCCAACAGAATAATTTCGATATATTTCAGTTGCGTAAGTTTCATTAGCAGTTCCGTTAAAGAACCATACAGATGACGCTCCAGAGCTTGACAGATTAATTAAAATATTTGCATTATTAACATAGCTAATATTCAATGGACTTTTGATTGTTAAAGAAGGGTTAACATTATCCAAATTAATTGTTCTAGTCTCGGTATAATTAAAGTTATTGAGTGTATCTTTAACAGTAACATTATAATAATAAGTTCCATCAGGAAGTCCTGTCCAGTTTATTGATCTAACACCACTAGAAAAAGTTGAATAATTAACGAGGCCAGTTGAATTACGCAGAGCAAAGCTGATATTTGCTTCATTCAATTCAATTACTGAAACATTTGCATAAATCCAGTCGTTGGAAACTGCAGAATTATTAAGTTCTGTTCCATTTCCAAAATAAATCAAAGGCAGAAGACTATCAACAAAGAAGCTAACATTAGAATATCCTACGTTTCCAACAGTGTCATTTGCATAAACTCTCCATGTTGAAGATCCCTGTCCGGAATTCAGCCCAGTAACATTAGTCCCGCAAACAATAGTAGTATTCACAGCACCACCATTAGTCGAATACCAGCACGCCTGCAAATTCGCATCAGAAGCAGTGTAATTCAAAGCAGTCTGGACTGAATTATATGATGTATTCAAAGGGTAATAAATAGAAACAGATGGAGGAATGATATCCAGAGCAGCAATAACATTTACAAACCAAGTCTCAAAAGCATTAGTATAATTTCCATTTCCAAAATAAATAGAAGTTATATTATACAGTCCAACTTGAGTAAAATTAGTTAAATTGCTCAATGGACTATTCCCAGAGTTTATCAAAGAGCCATTAAAATAAAGGTTAATCTGGCCAGAGCCGTTTATCAAAGTTGAATTTAAATAAATCGAAGTGTCTTCAACAATAGTCAAATTAGAGCGGCTATGATTTAAAAAAGTATAAATTGTGCCAGAAGCAGATGTAACCTTGAGAGAGTAAGCGGTAGAATTAGAATTCCCAGCAGTATCATTTATTAAAATTATGATTATATAATTTCCCAAAGATAAAGCGGTAGTATTTCTCAAAAAGCCGCTCTGATTTATTGCAAAATTAGTGCTCCAATTTATTGAATAACTGTCAAATTGAATAGAGTCAGTAGCATTAAAATCAACACCAAATGAATTTCCATAACTCAAAGTGCTATTCAACGGAACTCCAGTAAAATATGGAGCACTAGTATCAAGAGTGATATTTCTATGTTGCAAATAAACAGTATTTCCAACAGTGTCATTTGCAGTAGAATTATAGAAATAAAGCCCGTCTGAAAGTCCTGAATAGTTTAGGTAAAATGGACTGGATAAAGACATATTAAAAAATAATTGCGAACCGCTGGCATTAAAAAGTCTAGTAGCTATCGACTGAAAATTAGTATCAGAACTGGTCGTGTTAACCTCTAAATAATTCCTGGAAACAAATACGCCCGAATTTGACGTAGGATTAACATAATTAGCAATAGGAGTAGTCGCATCATAAAGAAGAGTAAAATTAATATGGTTAAAAGCAGCGTTATTCGAAGAGTCTCTAGCTAAATAATTCCAATAAAATCTTCCTTCGTAAGGCAAAGCCACACTCAAATTAACGCTTCCAGATATTCCACCCAACAAACTAGGGGTCATATTAATCAATCCAAATGTTGAATTCCAAAGATGAAAAGTCGCGTTAGACAAAGCAATATTATCGCTAAAAGTTGAGTTAAAACTATGATTAGATGTAGAAACTAAAGAATTATTTAAGGGTGCAATTAAATTAACTGCTGGCAAAACAGAGTCAGTTATTAAATTCCCTAAAATAGTAACATTATCAACTCTACAATGCTCGCTTGTAGCTCCGGCTGTACATTCAAACTTAATGCGAAAATCAACTACATTATCTGCGGCAGTTGAAAGATTAAACTCTCTAAATTGATAAGTGGCATCGTTTGCAGCAGAGCCCCCCGTAGATTCAGCTATAGTCCACCCAGTTCCATTAAACCATTCTGATTGAAATTCATCGGCCACATCAATGCCTACAAGCTTTCTGTAATATCTTAAAGTTATATTCTGATAGCTAGAAGTATTCAAATTCTTCTGTAAAACGGCTGCAGGTTCAGATGTAGACACAGGGCTAGCATTTACGTGCCATGTTCCTTGAAATGGGTCTGCTTGACTCAAGCTCCAATTTCTGGCTCCAGCTGCATTGCTTAAATTCCATCCAGTAAGAACACCAGTATCAAAATTATCAGTAAATATAACAGCAGAACTAGCAAGGTCAATAAAAAATAACAAAAATAAAAACAAAACAAAGGATTTTCTCATCGCCTGCCTCCAAAAACCCAGTAATGCAATTTAGCAACGCCAACAGGCCGCACCCTCACTTTTCCAGCACCAACCAAACCAGCCAAAGCAACAGCAACTGTATTACGAGACATCCCAAGAATTTTGGCAATCTCAACAATAGTCAAACCATCACTATTCTTCTTCAACAAAGCAGCAACCTTATCAGCACTTTTCATCATAGAGCATTAATGCTCACCTTTAACACTAAGCACTAATGCACAAAAGAGTTATTAAACTTTGCCAAAACAAACCTATTTAAAAACACCATAACTAAATAATATCATGAACTTCAAATTAGTCTGTCTGGGCACAGGCAGCGCAATCCCCAACGCAAAAAAAAACCACAGCGGTTTCCTAGTGAAAACTGAAAGAGAAAATATTTTAGTTGACTGCGGCGAAGGCATTCAAAGGCAATTTAAAAAAGCAGAAGAAAATCCGCAAAGACTTACAAAAATACTTATCACGCACTGGCATGAAGACCACACTCTTGGACTAGCCGGCCTACTAAAGACTATGGGAATGAACAGCTATTCACAAACACTGCATATTTACGGCCCAAGATCAACAAGAGAAAAGCTGCAATTGTTCCAACAAATTTACGCAAGATACAAAATAAATATAGAAATCCATGAGGTATCATCAAGAACAATTTACGAAGACAAGCAAATAAAAATAGAAGCTCTCCCAATGGACCACGGCATTCCAACTCTAGCATATTCAATAGTAATAAAAGAACAAAGAAGAATAAACAAAACCAAATTAAAAAAACTCAAGCTGCCAAACTTGCCGTTGATAGGGCAATTACAGCAAGGCAAAGACATAAAGTTCAACAACAAAACAGTCAAAGCAAAAGACATAACATATATCCAGCCAGGAAAAAAGCTAACAATAATCCTAGATACCGCACAAAATCAAAATTGTATAGAAATAGCAAAAAATTCAGATTTATTAATCTGTGAATCAACATATTCAGCAGAAGAGCAGGAAAAAGCCACAGAATACAAGCACCTCACAACAGCACAAGCGGCAGAAATAGCAAAAAAATCAAAAGCCAAGCAGCTCGCATTAGTTCACATCTCGCAGATGCATATACATCACCTCCCAAAGCTCCTAAAAGAAGCAAAAAAGATTTTCAAAAACACATCAATCCCGGATGACTTTGATGTTTTAACAATATAAACAAATTATCTTATTACCAATACTCAAAAAAGAAGCCCAAATCAACACCAGAACAAAAATAATTAATTACGGACATCTATCATAATAATCAAGTAAATATCAAACTCCCAAGTAACCAAAGTCTAAAATTTATCAAGAACAGTTAAATCACGCAGGAGAAATAAAGATAATCGTGTCCCCGCGCAAGAAAGTAGGGCCATAGTTTCTCTTTAGTTCGCCGTTATGCATTTCCTTTGCGTTTTCTAAGACAATATTGATATGTATATCAAATGCCTTCAACACACCAGAAAACTGCCGGTCGTTCTTTAACTGCACGATAACCTCTTTTCCCTTTGAATTGTTCAAAAGGTCAAGCGGTCGCTCGATGTTGTTCGCCATAAAGTCGTATTCCAAAACATACTTTATAAAGATTATGCATTTAACAAAATAATTAATAACATAAAAAAACCTTGCGTTTCACCTCACACTGAAGTGTGGGGTTTGTTTGGTTTTTTGGATGCTCAAAGTGCTCCACAGCCTAAAGGCTGTGGTTTTGTGGAAGCACTTTGACATAAAAAACAAATAATATTCACTGCGACTAAATATAATTATAAATAATATTAATTAATAAAAGGGTAAACACCACCAATCTTTTCACAATGTTTAAAAACCCTCTCCGCAATTTTCAAGCATGAACAAAGGCAGAAAAACAACAGGCGGAAAGTATCATGCAAATCGTAAGAAACGCCCAGGAGACATTCCAAATCAAGAAAATAAATCCTCTTTGGGAGAAATAAAAACAAAAACAATTAGAGTCAAAGGCGGCCACGAAAAAACAATAATTCTAAAATCAAACATCGCAAATATTTCAACAGGTAAGAAAACAGAAAAAGCAGAAATAAAAAAAGTTTTCCAAACCCCCCAAAATATCTTCTTAGCAAGAGAAAACCGTCTTATGAAAGGCGCAATAATTCAAACATCAAAAGGCAAAGCTAAAATAACAAACCGCCCAAGCAGAGAAGGAATTGTCAACGCAATATTAATTGAATAAAATGGTAACAACAGCAGAAATAGAAGCAATACATGAACTAATAGGCACTCGCCAAGGATATGGCCGCAACAGATTAACGGCAGAGCTCGAAGCAAGAACGCCAGAAGAATTAAGAGCAATATATGGAATAATGCATGCTTACGCAGAAGACCTAAAAAGAATAAGTCCAAGAGATGTAATTAGTTTAACTGACAGATTAATTTTAGGGTTAGAGCACGTAGGGTGTGGAAGACCAAAAGACCTATCAACATATATTGAAGTAGTATGTTTCGGCCAGCCTCTCGAACCAGATCACATCGAGCATGCTGAACGCAGAAGAACAACGCACGAAGGAGAATATAACGGCCGGAATGGTTTAGCCGCAGTAGATTGCATTGAGGAAGACGAACTATAAACCGAAAGCTTTAAATACTATCACGCAAAAAAACTCTTTATAAAGCTTTCGTCCAATGAATTTCATAAAACGCTGCCCGGAATGTAACGGCATACACCTCACTCACGATGACCAAAAAGGTGAAATTATTTGCGGTGATTGCGGGCTTATTATAGAAGACAAAATGGTTGACACCGGCCAGGACGTCGGCGGCCAGTTCGACAAATCAGAAAAAAAAGGCAGGAGCGGAGCGCCAATCTCCAGGCAAAAATTCGATCAAGGCCTAACAACAAACGTCGGTGAAATCTCTGACATTTACAAACTAGAAGCAGGCCAGACAAGAAAATTCCTGCGGTTAAAGAAATGGCAGGAGCGCGTCTCAACTTCAATTGAAAGAAATCTCCGTCTCGCAATGGCAGAACTAAGAAGAGTATCTTCATTCCTAACCCTCCCATCAGTCGTAAGAGATGAAGCATCAAGAGTTTACCAATTTGTTCTGCAGCGAGGATTAGTCCGTGGAAGATCAATGGAATCAGTCATCGCCGCCTGCATTTACGCAGCCTGCCGTTCATATAATATTCCAAGAACTTTAGACGAAATCGCAAACGCATCAGACGTCGCGCGAAAAGAAATAGGCCGGACTTACAGATTCATAATCAGAAAACTAGGAATAAAAGTAAAGCCTTCCTCTCCAAAAGACTACATCTCAAGATTCTCTTCAATCCTGCACTTATCTCCAAAAGCTCAAAACGAAGCAATAAAAATCTTGAAAAAAGCAGACGTCTCAGAATTAACTTCAGGAAGAGGCCCAGCAGGAATAGCTGCAGCAGCCCTATACGTTTCAGCGCTAATGAACGATGAAAAAAAGACACAAAGAGAAGTCGCAGACGTAGCAGGAATAACAGAAGTCACAATAAGAAATCGTTACAAAGAGTTAATTGACCGTCTCGGTATTGAAGACAAGCTTAAACTCAAAGAAGCCGAGTCAAAAATGTCAAGAACCACCCAGTAATTCCAAAATCCGCAAAAAAATTAATGAATTTAAATTTATTAACCAAAAACATTCTAATCATATCATATTAACGAACATAAATTTATTAATAAATAATTTGTCAAACACTTGGGTATTAAAGAGAGATGAAAAATATTAACTACTTCCCAAGATAACAAAATAACCATCAAACTTAAAAACTATCTTTTTCTAAAAAACAACATGAAAAAAACATTAGTCGCATTAACTGCAGCAGCTACTGCCCACATCTTATCAGCCTGCGCATCAAACGACGTTCCTCGCTCGCCTCCGTTACAAACACCTCCTCCAATCGTGCAAACAGCTCCGCAACCAACAAGACATTCAGTTACTGATTACATTTCTGGTGCAAGCGCAGGAAAACTAACTCAATCTCAAGTTCCATACAGCATTGACACAATAGTCCTCGCAGGAAACAGAGAATATGTTGTCCAGCCAAACACTCACAAAAACGACGGAGAATTAGAATTTAGATTAACACCTTATGAAAGCGCAACTTTCATGCACGACAGAACAGGCAGAACAGTAGGAATTGAATCACCAAGAACATACGTCCCAACAAAAGTCATGATTCCTGCAGCAATATCCGGCAATTCAGCAACAGAAGCAAGCGAAATCTCATTCAAACCAATCGGCGCATACGCATCAAGATCTCCGCCTCTTAAAAAAAGAAACCCCGCAGACATAGAAACAGGTTCAAGAAGAAATGAAGACATAGAATTCAATCTCAACACAACAACAATTCAAGGAAAAGAATTTTACTTAGAAGTAAAAA
>JBBTAH010000003.1:0-1410 GCA_038044285.1 Nanobdellota archaeon
AAAAAGGAAACTTGCATCTTGAGCCTGCTCAAAATTATATCCAAATAAAACAAATGCGCGTTCCCGTAGTTTTGTGGCATAGCTATGAAAAAAGAAATCAATCTGATTTTGCGGCATAAGCATTTCTGGTAAAGAAGCCATGAGTTCTACATCTAAACTCGTAAAAGGCCAGTTTTGAAGTTTTGAGTTGTTGTGAATATCTTCATGCAAAAGAACTTTCGGAAAGCCGCTTAAATAATCAACTATACTCGTTTGCATATTATAATAGACAATTCCTGTATTAAGCCATGCAAGACCCAAAGCACCAAAAGCATCCGGATGATATCCAAAATGAAGTTGCCGTATCACAAAATCGCTTTTTTTAAATGCTGGGGGTACTCTGTGTAATTCACGAATAGATACTTCCTTAAAACGAGGATCTTTTTCATCAAGCATTTTTCGATAGTCACTTTCAGAAATACCCAAGCGCTCTGCTCGCTTTCTTACAACATAATCAGGCATTGGACCGTAATACTCAAAACCAATATCGCGTGCTTCTTTCATCTGATCAATAAGGTAGTCTTTCAATACATTAAATTGATGATCAGTTATAAATTCCTGACCACAAAGAGTTGTTACTCTAATTTTATTCGGACCTTGCCTAACAAATTGATCAAAAACAATCTCAAGCTTTGCTTTATCGTCAGTAATACTTGATGTGCTATCCATATCATCAATTTTCACTTTGATACTGTCTGGGTCCAAAATAAACGAGAGGAAATTCCAATCTGCTTGAGCACAACGCTGTGTCGCATTTAAATAGCGAATATATTCTATGCGCTGTTTAATCGGATCGGTTGTTTGAATAATTCCCTTAACATCAGAAAAATAAAATGGTAGTTCTTTGCCGTCCGGTGAAAATATAGTTTCTCTCGTAGGCACAACTTGCCGCTGTTGCTGCAAGCCAAAAGTTCTATTTGGGACCACTGAAAGAGCGCACACAATAAATACAAATACAAACGCAGCTGCTTTTTTCATAAAGCGCCTCTTTGTCAATGAAGACTCTTATTCTAAGTTATCATATAGTTATCCACAATCAATATTGACAATTGACAAAAATATTTTTATAAACCATGATTTTGGTAACCGCGAGTTCTATGAACAAGCTCATCGCGAATTTGTTCCGCAACTTCTTTGGAAAGCCCAGGAAGACGCCCTTCGGCGCCAGCACCATAAGCACCGTATCTTGTTACAACGGCGCTCATGCCAGCGGTTTGAATGTGAATGTCGGAAAGTCCCAAAATTCTTGCCAAAATTCCCCGATAAATATCAACATTTTGAATACGGTCATAAGGAATCGTTACGTATTTTTTCCAAATTATGCCATATTCTTTTTTGAAACCATCTTCGCGAAGTTCGTATTTGTAAAAG
>JBBTAH010000004.1:0-1338 GCA_038044285.1 Nanobdellota archaeon
AAGATTGATGGCTGGAAGATTCGTGTTAGCAGTGGATTTATGAGCTCGCTTGGCGGTGCGAGGGGAGTTATTATTCCACAGCAGTTTGTGCGTTCAATTGGAGATGTATTTATTGTTACGAAAGGGAGCCTTCCTTCGCGAGATGATTCGCATATAGATCTGCCTTCAGGGGCTTCAAACGCTTCGTCGCAGTCATCGCAGGGCGGCGGGATGATGACTTCTGGGTTTGATAGTTTTTGATTAAGGTTTTTTGATTTTTATATGAAGAGGATATTTTATTTTGTATTTGTGTATAATTTTTGGAATATGTTTTTGGGTAAGATTTAAATAATTGCTTGGTTTTGATGGCACATGGCTGAAACTATTTTGTCTAGTCCGCTTTTTGCTGAAGCGGTGCTGCCTTTCATTCTTGTTTTTACAGTTGTGTTTGCGATTTTGCAGAAGTCTGGGATTTTGGGGAAGGACAAGAGGCAGATTGATGCTTTGGTTGCTTTAGTTGTTGGGTTGATTACAATTACTTTTGCGAATGCTGTCGGAATAATTAATAGTTTGCTGCCTTTTTTGGCTGTGGCTATTGTTATGATTTTAGTTTTTTTGATTTTGGTTGCGATGGTTTCGCATGAAGGAACAGCTAAATGGGAAACGGGGTTTAAGAAGACGATAATTGTAATGATATTTATTGCTGTTATTGTTGTGGGTTTGGTTGTGACGGGGGTTTGGGATTACTTGGCTTACAAATTTCTGGGGCCTGTTGGCTCTGACTGGTTTACGAATGTTGTATTTATTGCAATAATTGTCGGCGCCGCTTTGCTTGTGTTTTTTGGAGACAAGAAGCACGAAGGCGATAAGAAAGATAAATAATTCCTGACGAAACATATTTAAATAAAGTTTGCATTCTTTGAGCATGATAGGTACTGGCGCATTTTTGCAGTTTTTCTCGCTTTATGATTTGTATGCGCAGTGGGAGACTTCGGGCGTGTTTGATTTTCTTTTGCCAGCGCTGCTGATTTTTGCAGTTATATTCGGGATTTTGACTTCTACAAATGTTCTTGGCGGGAACAGAGGAGTTAATTTTGTTATTGCTGCAGCTGCTGCTTTGATGGCGATGAGACTGCAGATTGTTTCTGATTTTTTCGGCTTGCTTTTGCCTGGATTGGGAATTGGAGTTGCTGTTCTTGTTGTTATTTTAGTTATGGCTGGGTTGTTTATGAGCAATGCGAATTGGCGACAGTGGATGCCGACGTTTTTCTGGGGCGGCGTTGTTTTGGGATTGATTATTGTGATTTATGTTTTGAATCATTTTGCGTGGTTTGGGTCGCCGTGGTGGCAGACAAATTG
>JBBTAH010000005.1:0-3922 GCA_038044285.1 Nanobdellota archaeon
TGTTTCGCCTAAAGGAATTGACGCTGGATTTCTAGTTAATTCTGGGGCAGAGGCTGTTGAAAACGCGATCAAAATTTGCATGCGCAATCGCCCCACGATGAAATTCAGCATTTCTTTTGATGGGGCGTTTCACGGCAGGACTTTGGGGGCTTTGTCATTACATCATTCTAAATATGTGCATAGACGAGGATATTTACTTGAGGCAAATAAAGAGCTGCCTTTTGATGATTCTGCACCGGATGTTTTGCACGAGTTGATTAAAGCTTATGGTGCCGATGCGATTGGTTTTGTTATTTTAGAGCATTTTCAAGGCGAGGGAGGATATAGAATTCCTTCTAAATTTATGGTGAAGAAAGTTTTTGATTTGGCGCGCAGATTTCATATCCCTTATGTTGCTGATGAGGTACAGGCTGGAATGGGGCGCACTGGTAAATGGTGGAGTTTTGAACATTATAAAATTGTGCCAGATGTTTTTTCTGTTGCGAAAGCTTTGCAAGTTGGAGCTGTTGTTTCTTCGAGAGATAATTTTCCTTACGAGCACGGCGCGATTTCTTCAACTTGGGGAGGCGGGCATATTTTAGACATGGCTTTGGGCATAAAAACAATTGAAATTATTAAACGCGATAGGCTGCTTGCACGGAATGCTAAGATGGGTTTAAAGATTATTAATGGATTAAAAAAGATTGATTCTATATTTAATGTTCGTGGCCGAGGGCTTATGATTGGATTTGACTTGCCTGACGCACATTTGCGTGATGTTTTTGTTATTGAGTCTTTGAGAAATGGATTGATTGTTTTGGGGGCTGGCGAACGAAGTGTTAGAGTTATTCCTCCATATGTTATTGATCAAAAAGAAATTGATGAAGGTTTACGCGTAATTTCAGAAGTTGCTCAAAGAGTTACTGCGCCGGGATTTGAGCCGCACGGGAAGATTTGCGATTTTATGGACTGCGGAAGCAGCCATAGTTAAGCTGCATATTTCCTTATGCTCTCCATATAATGAGAATTGTATTGCCTTCTTTCAAAATAACTAATTATCGGTAATTGGCCATATACTTCAGTAGGCCGCTCATGTCTTCTTGCTAATGGAAAATATAGAGACTTATCTTTGTAGGGCAATCTATACCTTGATTTATCTGAGTCTTCTATTGGAGGGATTGGAAGTATTTTCATATTCCTTTGTTTTTAAGTCGCTTTAATATCTTTGCGGTTTATTATTCATGGTGAAAATTGATTAATATTAATAGAATAATTTAAAAAGGGAATGTTTTGGTGATTGTTATGGACGCATACCGCAAAATATGGCCTGTGCTCTTGGTTGACGATGAGTGGAGCGACATAAGGGATATGGAAGAAGTATTGAGAAATATCGCCTCTGAGAGATATGAGCGCGGACATCAAACGATAAGACCTGTTTTTCCAGTCCATGCTGTTTCTCCTGACGAAGCTATGGATCACTTAATAAAATATCAACGAAGTAGCAATAGATTTTCTGCTGTGGTTTGTGATAATCATATGGGTAGCGAAGATGCTGAAGGAATTGACGGTGATGAATTTATTAGAATAATTACTGGAAATCTCAATTACTGCTTTCCAAATCCTGTGTTAGAAAGGGATGAACTGCCGGACTTTGACAGATTCAGCGCAATACAGTCTTATTGCGGCAGAGCTAAACCAGGAGTTATTGAATTTCTTGAAGAAAGGTTTGGCGATGAGGGTGTAAAGAAGTATTTGGAATTTGTTAATTATTGGTTTGGCCAAGATGAAGATCCGACGCTAATTATGCTTTGCGGCGCGCCAAGAGAAGTTAACAGAGATGGTTTTGATGATGTTTATTTAGTTCAGAAGAGCGTGCTTGGGCATAGAAATGGTTTAACAAAAAGACATGTTCCATGTGAGCGAATTGTTCTAGATATTCTTGCAGAAAAAGGTGTTTTACCTCGGAATTTAACTGACAGAGTTATAGCCGAACATTCTCGCTTGAGCCAGATGAGCACACCGAATGAGATGTGCTTTAGGCCTACTAAGGGTTCTCGCGGTTATTAACTTTAAATAAGTTTAAAATGTTATTTGATGTTAATTATGAATGGTGAAATATTATTTACATAATTCTAACTATAAAGAATCTGGTGTTGTTGTTTTTGGTGTGCCTGACAATTCCGGAAGCCATTCCCAAAGAAAAATAGGAGTTGAGAAAGCTCCAGACTATATACGAAAAGTATCTCAAAAATTAGATGTTTTTAAATGGAAAGGCGGGAAGCCAAGAAGAGTTGAAACCAATCTCGGAGAAATTAAAAGAAAGGTTTGTGATATTGGAAATGTAAATAAAAAAGAAATTAATTTAAAAGTTGGAAAAATTGTTTATGATAATAAAATTCCACTGGTTTTTGGAGGAGATCATTCAATAAATTCTTCTATTGTTAAGGTTATTGCTAAAAATATTTCTGGGAAATTTGCCTTTGTATATTTTGATGCACATCCTGATTTCCGATGCGGATTTGGAGATTATTATGGCTCTGTTTTATGCGAGCTTGAAAAAATACCTAACGTTTCTTTTAAAAATAGTGTTTTAATTGGAATGCGGGCACCTGAAAAAGATGATTTACAGAATTTACGAAGGAGTGGACTGCTCGTGATTACTCCGGAAGAGATTGAAATTTCTGGAATTAGAAAAATTTCTGACAAGATATTGAAACGAATTGGAAAATTGCCTATTTATGTTTCTGTTGACTTGGATGTTGCTGATCCTTCTGCTGCTCCTGGAGTTGATACGCCGGTTCCCGGGGGATTGAGTGCTTTACAACTTTTAGTGCTGGTTAAAAAGATTGTTTTGAAAAAAAGAATTGTTGGTGCGGATATTGTTGAACTGAATCCGCGATTTGATATTCAGAAGATGACTGGGCATTTGGCCTCGCGAGTTGCTGCTGAGATAATTGTTTCTATTCATTAACCCTTTAGCATAAACCTTTAAAAGTCATCTCCTTTCTTTAGTTCATCCCCCTATAGCTCAACGGTAGAGCGCGCGGCTGTAGCAATTCACGGACTGACCCCTTTGAGGAGTTTGTATGATGTGTAATCGGTTTGGTTTCGTTAGAAATCAGAAGTTTGTAGAACCCGCGTTACCCAAGTTCGACTCTTGGTGGGGGGATTTAAGAGATTGCAAAGCAATCTCTTTACCATGTTGTGCGTGGTTCGCCCATAAATGCGAAGCATCCTTAAAAGTTTTCTGAACTCATAGAAAATCTTTTTCTAAAAGATTTTGTATTTCTGGCTCTTGGTGGGGGGACTTTTATTTTTAATTAATTTGAAGTAACAGATAAATGCAAGGGTTTAAATAATTATAATTTCAGAAAAAAATATGGAAAACCAAAGACCTATATGCAATACCTGGACATCTATGGACTGGAGTCTGTTGCATAAAATCGCTATTGACGTATATGGGGCAAGTTCTGATAAGATTCCATATGGAGAGAGGAGGAATGTTGAAGTTGATTTTAGTCTTGAAATCAGAAAAATTTATGATAGGGTTACTGATCCAAGATTTATTGAAGAAAATGATCCTCGGGAAATATCAATTATGGATAGGTTAGTTATCTATTCAGTACTTTTGAATAAGGTTAGACTGCCTCTACATAATGATGATTATAAAGCTCCACTGGACTTGTTTAACATTTTATTTCCTGAATTGCCCAAGTATACAAAAGCAAAATTGAAATTGCTTACTAAGGATGCAACTTTAGCTGATAAGCTAGATGCATTCAGAAATTTGACGCAATTCCCAGAATAATTATTATCCGTTACTCGATAACGCTCTAATAATAAAATTAAAAGTTTTGCAATATTATTTGTTACTAATAAGAGATAACAAAATAGAAAGGTTTATAAACCCTCCTAAAGTAAGAATTATATGAATCGTAGACAA
>JBBTAH010000006.1:0-4301 GCA_038044285.1 Nanobdellota archaeon
GGCTTCTGAATTGGGAATTGAAGTTGGGAGCGATGCTGAGATTTATCTAAGTTAAGATGGAGAAGAAATATGCTTTGCTCCTGGCATTTTTGATAACTGCGCTTGTTGCCGGAAATTACTTTTTCTTTGTTGATGCGAGCGTTTCGCGCGAGATTGTTGAAATTACGCGCGTGCTTGACGGAGACACTGTTGAGCTTGACGATGGCAGGAAGGTTCGGCTGGCAAATATAAACACTCCTGAAAAGAGATTTGCTTATTCTGAATTGGCTAAGAATTATCTTGATAGTTTTGTTGGGAAAAGATTGGAAATGGAAAATCTTGGAGGAGACAAATATGATAGAACTCTTGGAAGATTGTATTTTAATAACGAATATATTAATTTAGAAATTGTTGAGCAAGGAATGGCGCATACCTATCTTGTTTTTGACGATGAAGAACGCGTGTTCTCGCGCGCCGAAAAAAATGCGCGCGAAAATGAATTGGGAATTTGGCAAGAGTCTGAATACACAAATTGCATCAACGCCACAATAAATAAATATGACGAATACGTTTTAATTTATGATTCGTGCGACTTAGACTTAACTGGATGGACCATAAAGGATGAGAGCACAAAAAGCTATGGAATTGAGGAAGATGCTGGAAATGAACTCACGATCTATTCAGGAGAGGGCGAGGACTCGGAGAGTGCGCGATATTGGGGAAGAAAAAATATTTGGAATGACGACAAAGACAGGATTTTTATTCGTGACGCTAGTGGTTTGCTTGTTTTTTATGATTCTTATTAATAGTGACCTTGTTTTTGCTTTGCGGATTAATGAAGTTGAACTAAATCCTACTGGCAAGGATGCTGGGTTTGAGTGGGTTGAACTTTATTCTGAAGAGTCTATTGACTTAGGAGGATATATTTTATATAATGGAGACGGCGGCTCTTATAATTTAAGCGGTACTTTCAGCGGATATTTAACAGTAATTTTTCCAGGAGCTTGGCTGGATAATTCAAATGAGACTGTTTTTTTGAAGAGCGGTGTTGAAATTATCAGCGAGACTCCTCATTTTAATGACGCGAAGAATAATGATAAGGCCTGGTCTTTCTGTGAAGAATGGAAATTTATTTCTGGGACTCAAAATGCTGCTAATGCCTGCGATGGAGGAACGCAGGTTTTTACGCAGGCGCCTGAAAATGACACTGAAGAAGATAGTGGCTTAAGTTATTTAACTAATAGTGACTTGAATAATTCTGAAGGGGTTTTGCCAACCGCTTCATATAATTTACCGAATGTTGTTTCTAATACTAATAGTGTTACTGATAATAAGCCTAATAAAATTACCTTGAATAAAGCTAAGCAAGGAGATGAAAAAGTTATTGTAACAAAAACTTACAAAACGCGCGTCGGAGTTATTTACGCTTTTCTTGGACTTTGTGTTTTGCTTGTTGTGCTGATCTCTTTAAGGAAATTATGATTAGCATGCTGCGATGATTGCTTCACTAATTGGTGATTGGCATTCTTTATAGGTTAAATATATTTTATTTCCTTCTTGCAAGTTGCTGTTTTCTAAGAATATTGTTTTTGTTCCTGATTCTTGAATAGCACAGGTGCTGCATCCTTCGCCACAGGAAGTTTTGAATCCGTTTTCTCCTGCTAAATTTATTTTATTTAGATTGTCAGTTTCTGATTTTGTTATTGTTACTTCTATTTTATTCTCACTGTTAATGCATGCACTTGTTATTCGTGTTTGCAGCTGCACACAGTCCACTATTGGCGAGAGTGCGCCATCTAATTTGTCTGATAAGCCAAATACGTAGCTACCTATTGTCCAGAGCGCTATTATGCTTAAAGCTATGATTGAAGTTATTTGCACGATTTCTGAAATTCCTTTCTTGTTTAAACTATGCATGCTGTTGCTCCCGCTTGTGCTAATGTGGTTTGCGATAGAATTGCGCCTGTTTCTGTGTCTGTAAGAATTATTTCATCTTTGTTGCTTGTAAATGCTGTGCTAAAAACGATGTTTGCTGGTGATTCCAAACTTCCTGTCAGAGTTTCGCCAGATTGGACGTCGGTGAACATTGTTGTTACAGAATATGACTCTTGCCCAGAAGCTGTTGTGATTGTTTCTACACCTGCTCCACTGTTATCTGGAGAACATCCTTGAAGAATTTTTGTTGGTTTGTCTAATGATATGCTTCCGTCTGTTGATTGAGTACCTTCAACTATAACGACTTGTTCATTTTCACAACCAGCGTATTCAGATATTTGATTGCCAGTTATTGCTGGTTCTGAAGGAGAATTTTTTTCAAGTAATTTTTTTAACAAGTGTATATTGTATTGACCATAGTCACTTGTTGTTAGAGTGCGCATGACTCCTGCGCGGATTGAGCGGAAGAAATTTGTTTTTGAACATTCTAAATCGCATGAATCTGTGGGTGCGTTAAATTTATCACAAGATGAGACGCAGTTCTTTGCGCCTCTCGGCAGATTTGCTGGCACATATTCTTCTGCTAAATTGCCGAATGCATGACCGAATTCGTGGATTATTACAGAGTTTTCGTGATTTTTGTTAATGCTTACGACGTTACTGAATGCGGAGCTTCTTATGTTGGTCGGATAGTCTTTCACGATAATAATATAATCATTTGGGCAACGACGGGCGGCTTCAAGATTTTCTTTTGTGCTGCATAGGATTGCGATTCCTTTGTAGTCTTCGCAAGTTGGAGTGTAGTCAGAAGGTGGGATGAAGAAAACATTGAAGTAATCTTTATTCTCGTCGTAAGGAGGAGTGTTTAAAATTGTGTCACTAAATCTTTTAGTGTCTTCCTCTGAAGCGAGAAATAGCAAATCAATTCTGTCTTCGCCGTTGTAAACTAATGAACGGCATGTTCCTAATTCCTCTATGTCTACTCTAGTGATTGGTTTTTCTTGCTGGATATTTAGATAGGTAAATAAAATAATTATTATGGCAAGGGCGGTTATGATGATTAGATAACTTTTTGCCTGTAGTTCCATTGGATTTTTAGAATAGCTGGGCTTAAATAGGTTTTTGATGAATGCTAAGATTTAAAACTGCACTAAACAAATTTGAATTATGGAACAAATATCTGCGAAGTTTATTATTGAGATTCTTGGCAGGCCGCCCGAGCATCTGAAGACTGCGCTTGATGAATTGATTACAAAACTTGGAACTGAGAAAGGCACGAAAGTAGTTAATAAATCTGTCAATAAGCCAAAGCCTGTTGAAAAGACGGAGAATTTATGGACTGCTTTTGCCGACGTTGAAGTTGAGTTTGAAACGCTGCCGCACTTTTTCAATGCTATAATCAGCTATATGCCTGCGCATGTTGAAGTGTTTGATCCTGAAAATTTAAAGTTTAATACTTTTGAATTGAATGAGCTGGCTAATTTTATTGTTGGACGACTTCATAATTATGATGCCATCGCAAAAAGACTAATGAGTGAGCGCGAGATTTTAATTCGCAAACTTGAGCATTTGAGACAGGGCGGAAAATTAGAGG
Organism: Nanobdellota archaeon; assembly: GCA_038044285.1. GTDB lineage: Archaea > Nanobdellota > Nanobdellia > Pacearchaeales > GW2011-AR1 > SICU01. Next base: position 3,509 of record JBBTAH010000006.1, read on the forward strand.
ATGTTTTTCCTAAAGAACAACAAGTTAAATCTATTGCTAAAGAAAATAAAAAACCTACGAAGAGCAAGAAAAAAAAGAAATAGAAAGGTATATATTAACTATTTTTAGCTTATTAATATGAACAAAAACATTAAATTATTTATGCAAAAGCTGAAGAAAATGCCTGATTTTAATAGAGTGAGGTTTGTTATTTTGTACGGCTCACGGGCTCTTGGAAAAGCGACTCCTATGTCTGACTATGATTTTGCCGTTTATTATGATGGGGACAAAGACCAGAGATATAGATTTTTAATTAATGCTAATTTTAATCGGAATTTTGACGCTAAAGTATTTCAAGATTTGCCATTATATATACAAAAAGATGTCCTTAAAGGAAAGGTTGTCTATGCACAAGATTTGAGTTTTGTATATGATGTTGCTTATGAAACCATAAAAAAATTTGAGAGATTTAAGAAATATTATCATGATTATATAAGAATGAGGCCTATTGTTAAATGATTCAAAAAAATAAAATAAGAACAGAAGAGATAGAGAAAAAAATAAGCGACATTCTTGATACTGTTGAAATAATTAGAGATAATCTTCCTGATACTTATGAAGAATTTCTTGCTTTGGGATTAGTTAAAGATGGATTGTATAAAAAAGCAGAATATGCCTTGGAATCTGTGATAGATATTTGTAATATATTGAACTCTGATATGCGGCTTGGTGTTCCAGACACAGAAGACAGTCTTTTAGATAATCTTGAAAAGAATAAAGTTTTCAACAAAAATATTATTGAACTGATTAGGAA
>JBBTAH010000007.1:0-6327 GCA_038044285.1 Nanobdellota archaeon
TCTGCTCTTGCAAAGATAAAACATAGCAAAAGCGAGGCAGTCACTATCGCGCACGAAATAAAAAACAATCCTAAGGCAGAGGGACTTAAGATATTATGAACACAACAAAAATTATAGACGGAGAGCATGCAGTTTTAGGAAGGCTGGCTAGTTATGCAGCGAAGCAGGCGCTTCTTGGAAATAAAGTTGTTGTTGTGAATTGTGATAAAGTTGTGATTTCAGGACGGCGCTTACAGATAATCAGTGATTACAAAATAACTCGTGCTCGTGGAGGACACTCGCAAAAAGGACCGATATTCCCAACAACTCCTGCAAAAATCGTGAAGAGAACTATTAGGGGCATGTTGTCTTACAAAGACGGCCGAGGAGCTAGTGCCTTCAAAAGAATAAAGTGCTATGAAAAGATTCCGAAAGAATTTAACGAGGCAAATAAAGAAAATATTTCTGTTTCGGCTCATGGAAATATAAATCTTAAAGAACTGAGTATGGAGCTGAGATGAGTCAAGTTAAAATGGTTTTTTCAGGAAAAAGAAAAACTGCGATTGCAAAAGTTAAGATTATAGACGGGAGTGGAAAGATTTTGTATAATAATGTGCTTATTGAAAATATGAGGTTATTTCATAAACTTGCCTTGCTTGAGCCGGTAAGAATTTATGAAAAAATAATTGGCAAGTTGTTGTATGATTTGTTTATTGGGGTTCGTGGAGGTGGAAAAGAGTCTCAAGTGCAAGCCGCACGATTGGCTATTGCTAAGACTCTTGTCGCGGTTTCGAAAAGCGCAGAGCTGCGCGACGCTTACTTGAAGTATGACAAGCATCTTTTGGTTGCGGATGTACGCCGCAAAGAACAGCGCAAACCCGGAGATTCCAAGGCAAGAGCGAAGAGGCAGAAATCTTATCGTTAATTTTCTGGATTTTTAGTTACAAAACTTTTTAAACAAGGCAAGTGTTTTGTTTTAGTGAGGTATGATGGAGGCGATTAATAGATTACAAACTGAATTAAAGTTAAGAGGTTTTTCTCCACTTACTGTCAGAAACTATTCTTTTTTTGTTGAAAAGTTTTTGCAAAATTGCGGGCGAAATGTTGATGAGTTAAGCCAAGAAGACGCAAAAAAATACCTTGCTTCGCTTTACGAGTCGAAATCTAAAAATACAATAATGCTCGCTGCAGCATCTTTGAAGTTTTTCTTCCAAGAAGTTTTAAAGAAAGAGTTTAACGATGTGAAAATTCCAAAAAAAGATAAAAAACTACCAGAAGTTTTGACTAAAGACGAAGTTTTGAAATTAATAAATCATGCTGAAACACGAAAGTCTCGATTGATTCTGTCGTTGTTATACTCTTCTGGCCTGCGCGTTTCAGAACTTGTGCGCTTAAAGCCTTCAGATATTAACTTTAATGAAAAAATTGGGTGGGTTCGCGGAGGAAAAGGATCTAGAGATAGAATGTTCATTTTGTCAAATGGACTTGGAATAGAATTACAAGATTACTTAAAGAAAAATAAGGAATCTAAATATTTATTTTCTGCTAATGAACCACTAACGACGAGGAATGTGCAAAAAATCGTTAAGCATGTCCGCGTGCGCGCCGAAATTCAGAAGCGCGTTACACCACACACACTTAGGCATAGCTTCGCGACACATTTGCTTGAAGCCGGAACTGACATTAGAATGATTCAGGCTCTGCTTGGGCATTCTTCTTTGAGTACTACTCAACTTTATACCCACATATCTTCTGATCAAATTAAGAAAATTCAGAATCCGTTGGATAGTCTTATTGAAAGACAATAATTGTTTTAAAGTGTTTGTGACTGGTTTTTTAATGACTGGAAAATTATTAGAAATAGCAGTTCATGGGGACAACAGTTTTGTTTTGCTTTTCAATGGAAGAAGTGGGAGCCAGATTCGCTTGAACCAATTGGATTACTCTCCTGTCGGTACTCCGCGAATTGTTACAGATGTTTCGGAAGCATTGAAGCAAGCGCCAGCGGGAGCTAATGCCTATTCTATTGGTGAACCATATGTCAGAACTGATTTGCATAATCATTCGCTTCAAGCAATACAATTTTATAGAGTTCCTGATAATTTGGTTAAGTGACATGGTTTTAATTGAAAGATTGCCAAGACAAGTTGAAGGTATTGGGTTTGTTGTTAAAGTGAGATTTAGACAGCCTTATTCTAGATGGATTGACAAACTTGTAGATGCGGAGTTGTTTGGAAATTCTAATTCTGATGTTGCTCAAAAATTATTTTTCAGATGGATTGAAGACCGTTTGAAAGTTTTTGCGGCTTTGGGTGTTAGAGAAGATGATGCTGAAAGGTTTGGGTATTCGCCAGTTAAAGTTGATATCCCTGAAGATGAAGAACGAGATTATGGTGTGCATCAAAGACAGCCTTTGCGAATAGAACTTTACGGCCAGCCAGCATATCTTGTTGATTGTTTACGCAAGCAAGGTCTTTTTGGAAAAACTCGTGTTGAAGTTGTCCAAAGAGGCGTTGAGTCACGGCTTTTGGATCAGTTTGATCATTATTCTATCTGGCTTGATTCTGGGAAAAAGAAAGGGCGTTAAACGAAATTAGTTCGGGTGCTGGAAGATTTAGCTTAGGGTTTTTGAATAATTCATTTTTTGTATATTTTGTCTCTTGTGTCTACATCAATAACATAAATAATAAGCTTAATGTCTTGAATATCTAAGATTATTCTATAATTATCAACTCTTGCTCGATAATATTTGCTATCATACATTCTTTTCACAAAGTCATGGGGGCGAATTTTAATTCTTTCTAAAGCTGCGCCTATTCTTTCTCTTGCAGAAGAATCTAATTTTGCTAGTTGTTTCTTTGCCTCGTCAGTTAAGAAGATTTCATACATTTATTCCCAACTCTTTTTTAACATCTGCCCAGCTATACACTCTTCCTTTCTTGATATCTTCCTCTGCTCTTGCTATGCTTTTCTTAGTTTCTTCGCTCAACTCAGCTCTGTCCTCTACTAAATCCCAAATTAAGTCTTCATAACTTTCTTTTTCATGAAGTTTTAGACTTTTGAGTTTTACAAGTAAATTCTTGCTTATTTGTATTGTTGTATCCATAGCAAGTCTATAGTTGGCTATAGTATTTAAGTTTTTCTCTTGTGCGTAAAGTTTTAGCTTTCGCTTGAAAGTTTTAGCATGAATAGAAAAGGTTAAAAATGGGTTTTTTAATCAATTTTAATGGTTGAACAAACGAATGACGAAGACTTTAGAAAAGCTACCAACGGGGAAACATATAGAAAAGCCACAAAAAATATCTTGGCAAAAGTAAAGGTAAAGGCTAAAAGAGACTATGAATATGTAATAGACAGCCCTTACAAATTAGGCGCACCGCAGGTTTATGTGGCTGGTTGTCTCGATTTTGTGAGCCATCCTAGTTTTTTCGCATTAAAAGGAAGCGGGTTATATGTCTATGGGTCTAATGATCATTTAAGAGAGGATACTTTTATTCCTTCTATGTACCGAGATTTACCAGATAATAAAAAAATAGAGCTATTAGAACAATCAGATCCCATGCTCTTAGGTTTAGCATGTGAGGGGTTGGGTAGTCACCATGAAACAAGGAGAGCATTGGAAAATGGCACATGGTTTTTGGAACAGACTCTTCTTCATGAGGCAAGTCGTAGGGCTAAAAAAGATAGTCCTTTTAGCTCAGAGCTAACAAAAGAATTGACTAGATATGTTAGATTTCCACCAAATAGACGATTTAGTGATGAAATGGGCATGATAAGGGCAGGATTGGCAGTCTATGATTTGGAAAAAAAGGTTATTTTAGAATTAAGAAAAATGGCTATAGAAAGACGTGCTCTTTAGACCTAAAATTGCTTAAAAATGCCATAGGACTTCGGTTAATAGTTCTTGTGCGAACTCGTTAAATTTCATAAAGGTAAGTGCTTCAATAAATCACTTAATTGCTCATAAAGAGCTTTTCCCTTATCTGTAAGCGTCGCCTTTACTCTGGTTCCTGAGTATATTGTTGCTGATTCTACTCCGCCCTTCTTTTTGAAATAGATTTGTAGTTGCCTTTCCATTTTTGCAGGACCTATTTCGCCCTGTTCTAAACCTACTGGTTCTGGGGGTACGTCTGGAAGCCTTTGAACTCTGTAATCTTGCTCTTCGCCTCTTTTTATATATCCGCTTCTTTCTAAATTTGATAAAAGGTGATCTTGGGGGCTATGAATTGCTACTAAAGAAACTTGTCCTTTTTCGGAAATATCTACCAACATTGATAAGGCAATTAGTTTTTCTAGCAGAGTATGCTTGGGCAAATCAGCATACGCTTCTCTAAAAACATCTGTTGCATTCAGTAATGTAATTCCCATTCTATTAGTTTCAATAGGCTTTATTTCTATTATCATTAAAATCTTTATTAGAACTTATTTTAAAACCTTTCTATCTGTAGGTTGGGGCAGTTCGGCGCTTCGCGCCTCACCTTTATTGAGGCAATTATTTCTTGATATTGGGGGTTTGGGAACTTAAAACGAACTTTAAAGTTATGCTGGAAGATGCTAGAGATGCTTAAAAGATTTAGCTTGGTTTTGGTACTTTGGGGGTGTTTTAATTGCTGTTAAAATTGATAAAAAAATAAAAAATAAATTAAGGTTTAGTCCTTTGCGATTACACCGACAAGCAATGCGACTAGCCCTATGGCGACGTGCAACCAATTGTCTGCTGTGTTGACTGCCAAGAACTCGAGGACTCCGAAGAACCCAACGATTCCGACTAAGATGTAAATTACACCGAGCCAGGTGTTCCAGGTCTTTGCCGGACCTTTCCAAGCGGCCCAGACGAATAATAAACCAGTAACTAAATGCACGACGTTATGCGCTGGATTAACGTCAAAGTATCCTAATATTGAATCGCTGGCAAACCCCCAAAGACCAATGACTATAAGAACTATTCCGAAGATCCATGCCCAAGTTTTTTGTGCTCCCATACTACCTCCTTTCAGCTTTTTCTAAGCAGCTTGATTACATAAAGCTGATTTAAATATTTTTGCTATTTTTTGAGATTCTTGGATGGGTGTTTAAAGTTTTTGTCGTCGACGATTTCGCTGTTTGGGGGTGTTTAAACAGCTGTTTGTTTAAGAAATGGGGTGTTTATGTGGTGTTTATTGCTGTTTAAATCAGTTTATTTTACTAATTTAATTTATGTGAAAAACGCAAGATTTATATATTAATAGACTCTAAAAAGAATATGTTTTGGTTGTTTGGGGGTAGAAAAGAGGTTGTTAAACTTGAACATGAAACTAGAAAGAGCTTTTCTGAAGTCAAAAAAGACTTTGAGAGTGTTGGGAAGTGGATTAAACACCTTAATAATAAAGACAAACAGCTGTTTGATTTAATTTCGGAGCTTAAACGTGAAATAGCGTCGATAAACGATGACTTAAATGGGGTTAAGGAAGCTCTGTCTTTTATGAATTTAGCACAGGAACATAAACAGGTGTTCAAAAAAACGGCTGTTTTAAACAAACAAGTGCCTGTTTTAGATGTTGTTGAAGCTGTTCAAACACCTGTTCAAACAGGTAATTTTTATGATGTTTTGAAAGGTTTAAGTAGTAATGAAAGATTAATAGTTTTTACATTAATGAATTCAGAAATGAAGCTGAGCTATGAAGATATTGCCCGCCTTTTAGGAAAAGAGAGGGCTACGATTAGAGGACAGATAAATGCAATAAAACAGAAAAGTGAAGGGTTAATACAAGAATTAGCCGAATCAAATGGAAAGAAAAGAGTCTTTGTAGGTGAAGAAGTTCGCAACAAATTAGAGAAATATGCAAAAGTGAGAGTTGAAGAAAAGCAAAAATACAAGAAATTGCCAAGAGAAGGAATTATTTAATAGTAAAAGTGAGGACTTAATGCTGAGTTGAGAGCATTTTGTCTGATTAAAGCAAAGGAAGAGTTGCCATGTCAATCGGGTATTAAAGCCTAAATCCTTAAAAATTAAGGGTTTAAGGCGTTTTTGTTTAACTAGTTGTACTTGTAAAAAAGTATTCGGTGAACGGTTTAAATATTTCTTAATTGAAAGATTGTTTGCAAGGAAGCAATTCGTTTAAGTTCTTGGGGAATTGATAGAACTATTTTTTTGTTTGCTTCTTTTGATTTTATTAAAGGAATTTCTTTTTTTAAGATCTTGTGAACATAGTCCCGAATTGAGATTTCTGTTAAGTTAAGCTTTTGAGCTAAAATTGCGTAATCGACGACAAAACCTTGCTCTTCTAGCTGATAGATTGTTGAGAAAACCAGCATTTCTTGTTCTGTAAGACGTTTAAATTTTAAACGAACTTCTTTCTTTAAATCATC
>JBBTAH010000008.1:0-13622 GCA_038044285.1 Nanobdellota archaeon
ATCTGATTATATCTATAAAGTCGTTTTATAAAAATATAAACTAAAGAAAACAAAAATACGAAAGCAATAAATGAGAAATTATCAAAAGCTCTTGCAAAGAAAAAATGTGTGGGCTGATTACCGCCCCAATAAGAAGCCGCAATCCCGCCGTGCACAAAAGCACCGATAGGATTATTATAAGTTACAAAACCATAAATCAACCAAGGGCTCAATGTCAAGATAAATAATGCTGCTGCAAGCCACAAATATCTATCTTTAAGAAATCTTAAAGATTTATAACGTATTATAAAATAAAATAAAAAAACAGGCAGTAGCCATAAAGTTGTATAGCGCGCCAATAAAGCAAGAGCAAAAACAAATCCAAAAACAACTTTAGCTCTCTTATTGTCTCTTTCATAGCCAATCCAAAAAATTAAGAAAGAAAGCAAAATTAGCGCCGTGGAAAGTACATCATTCATTATTCTCCCACTCATTATTATATGCAAAGGCATAACAGACAAAAAAGCAGCAGCAATTAGCCCGGTCTTTTCATCAAACAGATTCTTTCCAAGCAAGTAAACAAGCAATACTGCAAGCGTGCCAATCAAAGGCATAATAAACTGCACAAAAAAGCCGAGGTTTAGAAAATAAAACAAGGCTATCATATATGGCAGCAAAGGCGGCCGGAAGCCAGCTTTAGGATAAAGTCCTCCAGGAATAAAATCGCTCCAGCCATTATTTGCAAAAGAATAATCAAAAGGATGAACACTTAGGTCATATCCCAAATTATCATAAACAGTCTCGTCCCAATCTTTCACAGGCGAGATGAAAACCGAAGCAACGCGCAAAATTAAAGCCAAAACAAGTATAAAGATTAGAATCTTTTTATAATTCCATAGCATAATTAATTATTAAAATCCTAAGATATAAATATATTGAATGGAATCCAATATAGATAATGAAGATAATAATTACATCTGCTAATCCTGCGGCCACGGCTTAGGGCAGTTAAAATACAAACTAATATGTAAAAGATGTGGCTATTTCAGGAGTTGTTCAGATTTATTCTAAACAATTAAATACTTAATTAAAATAATAAATCTATGAATATAAAAATGGCAGTTATGCTTGGAGCAACTGTTTATATTGTTTCATTTACACTAAATCTATTATTACAGCTCGCATTAACTCAAAATCAAAATGCAAAAATTATCGCCGGAATCACAGGCATAACTACAACAATTATTCTATTAGTAATTTGTACAAATGTCTACTTAAAATCAGTGAAAATCTCCGCAAAAGAAGGTTTTCTATTTGGTGCAATAACAACCATTATCGGAACAATATTAGACACAGCGATTTCGTTAAGCATAAACTCAACAGACAAACTTGGCAATTTAGATAATCCTCTTTTTTGGGCAGCAAATTTAATAGTTTTAACCATACCCACTATAATAGGTTGGCGGAAGAGCACTAAATAATCTATTTTTAAGAAACTTCTTCATTATGTTTTCTAACAGTAGCTCCAATTACCATCGCAGCCCCAATAATAATTAAATTCTTTATTATATATTGGCCTTCCAAAGTTGGTAATAAAAATTCTCCGATTTGGAAAGTAACATCTGGAAGCAAAACAATCGGCAAGAAAGTTCCTATAATTTGTGGCACAAGTAAAAATATTCCAAGTCTAATCAACGGCCTAAATAAAAAACAAAAACCAATAACGAATTCCCACCAACCCAAGAAAGGCACAAACCATGAAGAATCAACCCAATAAACAGTCTGCGCAACAAGCTCAGTAGCAGGGCTATAATTAATAACTTTTAACCACCCAAACCAAATAAAAACAACTGCAACAGAAAACCTAAGTATCTTCAAACCGTAATATCCCAGCCATCCAGTTATTTTTTTATCAACCTCTTTGAATTTCATATAATATCAATCAAATAATTCTATAAAAATGTATGGTATTCGCGGGGCGTGCAAAAAGCTCAACGAGCATTCTGGTGCGATATGGCCTAAGTCTTAGCCGCTTTCCAAAGAACCGCAAAGTGCTTTTTGTAAGTATCTGCAATCTCTTTGTTTTTTATTAAAATAACTAATGGTTTATTTTTTGCTAAATGGATCATAAGATAATTGCCAAAAATGGTCGTTGTTGCCTCACATTCATAATCTGAATATCTTGTTTGAATCTTACTTATTTTCGTCATAGGATGTCCTCTATATTTTCTAGAGGTTATTATTTTCCCACCCATTCCCTCTTTTATAAGTTCTTTAGTAAGGGCTGGAGATTCATAAATAAGGTCGTAAGCTCTGCCCGTTGCACCCAAAGCTAACATCTCTTTACATCCTCTGAAGATATTATAGAGATTTCTTATTGCTTCTTTTCCTTCGTATACCTTTATTTCATGCTCTATTTTCTCTTCAGTTTTTACTTGCTTTAAGTTTTCTATTAATTCCCCAATAAATACCTCTTTTTCTTTTATAGGGCTTAACAAATTAGAGGGATCTGAGGCTTTGAAAAACTTTTTTTTAAATTTTACTATGTAGCTAACCATTCCTTTTTCGAGTAAGTGATTAAGAACAGTATAACCAAGAGTCCTATCCATTCCTATTCTCTTTGCAATTTCATTTGCCGATTGCTCTCCCTGTTTTAGTAACTGCAAGTAAACAACAGCTTCATTACCTGTAAGGCCTGCTTTTTGCAGACTTTGCTCGAATTCCATATTTATTAGTTACTTATGTACTATAAAAATGTTGTTATTTAACATAACAACTTAGATTTAAAAGGCCTGTTTTTGTAGGATTTTTATGGAAATATTTGAAGAATTCGAAAGGGAATCGAAAGAAAGAGCGAAAGCTATCCGGCAGGAAATTAGGGAAAGACGTTTTGGTCTACTAAAAATTCTAGGTATTGAGACTATCCCCCTGGCTATTGGGTTTGGTTTAGGAGCTTTAGCAAAAGCTACCGAAGCTCCATGGGTTCCTATAGTTCCCATAGCTATAGATATTTTACCACCTTACGGCAATTGTTCTTCTTTTTCGTCTCTAAGAGGATTATGGGGCTTAGCTAAATATATTGGAGGAGTAACTCTTGCCTATCCTGGAATTTATGAAGGACTTAGGCAATATCTTTCTAAATAGATGGAATGAGTCTTAAACAAAGCCCATATCACACTAAAATGCCTGAAGAAGTACATGCGCGGGCCGGGAATTGAACCCGGGTCACAACATTTTCGCTCTTCCCAAAGGAAATCACTGGCAATGTCGTATACTAACCACTATACTACCCGCGCTTAACAAACACAACAAAAAGGTTTTATAAAGGTTTATTTTTAGATCGATAGTAAAAAACAAACAACCCGATATAAATTATAGTAGTTAAAATAGCTACAACATATTTGAATACTAAAGGTGGCTGAGATATTAACAAAGCATAGATCAGAGCAATGATGTTCCCAACCAAATAAATTACAAATAAAGCAAGACTTACGCCACTAGTATCTTTAGTTTTTATAGTCTTTAACATTTGGGGCACAACCATTACTGAAAAAAGAAGCGTAGCAATCCATCCTAAAATTTGAGCAACATCCATATTTCGAAAGTTATAGACTATGTTTATAAACTTAATTTATGGATTGAATTTAGGCCCCATAGTCTAATGGTAAAACATCGCTTTTACACAGCGGAGTCCCAAGTTCGATTCTTGGTGGGGCCATAAATATAATATAGAATATTTTATTAATCCTGAATAGGAAGAATTTCTATGGTATATTGGATAGAAAAGAACAATTGGCTCGCATGGATTTTAACTATACTATTAGCCGCATGGATATTCTACGTTTCAACATGGACATTTGAGTTAGGAACTCCAAGCGGATTTCCATTCAAAGCAATAACATATCACATAGGAGCTTTCTTTTTATTAGCTTTGTTTATGATGATAGCTTCTTCAAGAGGCAAAAAAATTGATTGGATTTTCTTCTCTCTGCTTTTCGCTGTCTTTTATAGCATCACAGATGAGCTTCATCAATACTTTGTTCCTGGAAGAGATTCATCTTTGAGAGACATTTTATTAGATAGCTTAGGTGCAATATTCGCATTTTTGATTTATTACATATCAATTGAATGGCGAAATGGCAAAACACATTTAAAATGGATAAAAAAGAAAAATTAAACAATGAAATTAGATTATTAGAAAACTCTTTTGAATTAAGTAAATCTAATTATCATCTTTGGACATCTATGTTTTTAACAGCAGTTGTTTTAATTTTTACTATTATTCAAATAATGATTGAAATATTTCCAAATAACAAAATTAATGTTTTTTTAGGAGGAATTATTAGTTATTTAATAATTTCATTGACGTTTTATCCAAAATTAAGATATGAAATGCGTAAATCTACAATTAAATATCAGTTAATAAGTAATAGATTTAAAGAATTAAGCGTGGACACTAATAAAATAGACAAAGAGATATATAAATACTTATAGTTATGTCTTAATTATTTCTTTTAGTACTGTTCAAACAATCAAATCTTAAAGCAAGTATAGTAAGAATAATGAATACTATTGTAAAAGACTTCTGGATATTATACATCACGAAAGAACCATCGTAAGAATTACGACAGTGAAGCCATCTTGAAAAAATATATATTTTTTCATTATTATATTCTTCTGTACCTTCCTCATATGAGCTAGAATCTGGTTCTTCATCGTTTATCTCTTCACATACTAACCAATTTTTTTCTTTCAACATGTAATAATCATAAGTTTGATAAGCAAAATATAAAGTAAACAAAATCAAGATAACAGTTAATACACTTGGCTTAATTTTCATGATTATATTAATATTTTAAAGTTTAAAAACTAATTGGAGTAAGTTAGTTTAAACAACATTAATAAAAGTAAATAAGCTAAAACTTCAAAGGCCCCGTAGTCTAGCGGTAAAACGACTCGTTCACGTCGAGTAATCCGAGGTTCAACTCCTCGTGGGGCCATGTCTAATCAAGTTGCCGATGCACGAAGTGTAGCGAGCACCTCGTGGGGCCATTAACAAATAGTATAACAAAAAGCAATTATCTTTAAATGTCTCAGATGATTAATGTAAAGTGCTGGCAAAAAATGCGCTTCTGGAAGAAATAGCGGAAGAGTTGAGCAGCGCACCGCCAATTAACGACGCAGTTATTGAAAGATTTTTCTCAAATCCATTCATGCCTTCAATATCTCCAGATAATGAAGTAAATGTAGGCTCATTTCTAGCAGAGCTCTGGCTTAAAACAAGATTAGAAGAATTAGCTCAAAATTATAGGGGAAGAATCGTCTGTGATCCAGTCCAGCAAAGAACAAGAACAAAGCATTATTTATAAAAAGAGGTGAGAGGCTTTGGGTTTTCAGGCGTAACGATGGCGCGCTTCGTTCAGAAATAGACGCACTTGCATTAGTAGATAGCTTGCCAGTTCTATTTGAAATAAAATTAAGCAATTATAAATTAAACGGTTCATCAAGCAAAGGAAGAACTCACGGATGCATTACAAGAACATTAAGAGAAGAAAGAATAGAATATCTGGCTCGTCCAATTCGCGAACTTTTTAGCGCTAGTAGTACAGGTTTTGTTTTAGTAATAGATCCTTATCAAATATCTAAAACCTCGCCAATACAGCAGGATTTCCGCAGGAGAAGAGGCATTCTAGTACCGTTTTACACTTCACGAGACACGTATAGAAAAATTGAAGTCCCTGCTTTGATGAGAGAATACGCACTTTCAGCATAAAAAATCATAAAAGCTACTTTTATATACAAAAAATTCCTAAACATTTTATGGATTTCAATAAAAAACTAAAAGTGCTAAACCCAGAAGTAAGAAAAAATCTTTCAAAGCTGATTCATGAATTAAAAAATAGTATAGATTATCTTTATGAAATAGCTACAATCGACGAGAAAACCGGTGTTTACAACAGCAAGTTCTTCAAAACAATCTCTGAAATGGAGTTTGCGAAGGCAAAACGCGGCTTAGAGACATTAAGCCTGTTGATTTTAGATCTTGATAATTTCAAAAAGCTCAACGACACATACGGGCATTTAGTCGGTGATGCTGTGCTCAAGCGCCTCGGCACATTGCTAAAAGAAAGTTTAAGAAAATACGACATAGTCGCGCGCTTCGGCGGCGAGGAATTCATAGTTCTTTTTCCAGAAACAAACCTACAAAAAGCAAGAAAAGTATCAGAGCGTTTAAGAAGAAAAGTAGCAGAAGACAAAGCCCTAAAAAAATATAAAATTACTTTTTCAGGCGGATTAACAACATATCACAAAAACGATTCGCTGAATAGAATAAAATCAAGAGCAGACAAAGCGCTCTACAAAGCCAAAAATAAAGGAAAAAATAGGATAGAAATAGGATGATAATTCACAATTATAAAACCCGTATAATTTGGTCAGTTCATTTATTATTTGTGATATTTGCAATAGGGATGTTTTTCGTTCCAGAAGCGCTTTGGCCGCAAAAAGTAAGGATTCATTTTTTTATTGTTATAGGAATGCTTCTATCCCAGATAATAGCAGGATTATATTATTTGCCGAAAGTAGGAAAATTTTATTTTGCCTGCCCACTTAACAACTTAGAGGACCATTATGGTGGAAGAGAGATACACAAACACTTGGGCAGGTCTTCAATCGGCCAGTTCTGCAAAGATTATTTAGGTCTGCCATATTGGCTGGGCACAGTAATAACTATATTAATATTAATAGGAGTCACACTTCAATATTTTAACATAATCTAAAATGGAAAAAATAAAAAACAAGCCAACCAAAAATATTCCAGTCAAGAAAAGAAAGACACACCCGCAAATAATAATCACAGCAACCGCAGCGCTTGCATTCATCGTTTTGGCATTTGCAACACATTGGCTTTTTATAGTCCCAGCAATAATTTTGTGGTGGATGAATAAAAAAGCACTAAATAAAATAATCTAATAATTATTTCATGGTATCTTCAAGTTTGTTCGCGGCAAATTGTCTCTTAAGTAGTGCATGGGTTTCCGCAGCAGCAGTCATGTAAACACGAACAAAGATATCGCGAATCTCCTCACGTAAATCTTCATCAACTGCTAAATCTAAAGTGCTAGAGACGGCGTATCCTTCAGCCAATTGCATAAGTGCCCCATAAAGCAATATATCCTCTTGTTCTAGCTCTCGACGCAAATGTTCTTGGGGGTGTTCAAGGCGTGTAAGGTCAGCAAACATTGTAGAAATTACATCAGATCTCAGAATAGCCAAACCTTCAGGTGTATATCTTTTATCTTCAGGCATTATTCCATACCATCATAAGAATTCCTTGGCATCACAGAAGCTTTAGTTCCGGAAGCAACTAAAACATCATCAATTCTCAAAATCATTGTCGCTACTTCAGACGCCGAAGAAACAGCCTGTAATTTCACACGCATAGGCTCAACAATCCCAGCAGCAAGACAGTCCTCAATTCTGTTTGAAAATAAATTAATTCCGTCTCGCGCGTTTCCTGATTCATGCCTTTGCTTTAATTCAGCCATCACAGTTATAGGGTCAAGCCCCGCATTTTCAGCTAAAGTTTCAGGAATAGATTCAAGAGCAGAAGCAAATTCCTCAACAGCTAACTGCTCGCGTCCGCCGAGCGTCCGCGCGAAAGCTCTAAGTCTGCGAGCAAGTTCCATTTCAACAGCACCGCCTCCAGAAACAACTTTACCGTCCTTAACAGCTGCAGCAACGTCTCCCAATCCGTCTTTCACTGCACGCTCTATTTCATCAAGAACATGGTCCGTACTCCCTCTCAACAAAATCGTCACGGCCTTCGGATTTCTGCAGCCCTTAACATAAGTAATTGTGTCATCACTCTTTTTTATCTGTTCAACAACTTCAGCAAAACCTAAGTCTTCTTCTTTAATTTCATGCAGACTTGACACGATTCTTCCAGAAGTTGCCATGGCCAATTTTTCCATATCTGACTTTGCAACTCTCCGATAAGCCACAATTCCAGCCTTAGCTAAATAATACTGCGCAACATCGTCAATTCCTATCTGGCAAAAAATAGCTTTAGCGCCAGAAGAAATAATCTTCTTCGTCATTTCCTGCAAAGCATATTCTTCAGATGCTATGAACTGCTGCAGCTGTTCTGGTGTTGAAACTGAAATTTTTGTTTCTGTTTCAGGGCTTCTCAGCTCAAGAGCAAAGTCAACAAGAAGAACATTTGCATTTCCTACTTTTTTAGGCATCGCTTCATTGGCCGCATCTTTGTCAATCACAATTCCATGAACAAGCTCGCTGTCTTCAATTGCGTTTCCTTTTTGCTTCACAATTTTAATAGTGCTAAGATCAATAGATCTCGCATTGCTAACTTGGTCCAAAGCAGCAACAATCAAGTCAGCAAGCTGTTCTCTATTTCCTTCAGCCCCTTTCCCAGTCATCGCAGTCATCGCAATCTGCTTCAAAACCTGTTTGTTACCAACTTCCGAAGATATCTCATGCAAAAATTCTTTGGCTCTTTCAGCAGCTAGTTTATATCCTTTAATTATCACAGTAGGGTGTATTTTTTTATCAAGTAGCTTTTCAGCATTTTCAAGAAGTTTGCCTGCAAGCATCGCAACAGTAGTTGTTCCGTCACCGACTTCATTTTCCTGTGTCTTTGCAATTTCAGCAATCATTTTTGCAGCAGGATGCTCAAGCTGAATTTCTTCTAAGATTGTAACACCATCATTTGTGACAACAATGTTTCCGGTAGAATCAACAAGCATCTTGTCCATTCCTTTCGGTCCAAGCGTCGTCTTCACAATATCAGCAACAATTTTAGCGGCTAAAATATTATTTCTCTGTGCATCACGCCCGAGGGTCCGAGAAACATTTTCAGGCAAAATATAAACAGGCTGTTTATCAGTCATTTTAATCGTGCTCCATTGTTCCAGTATTAAAAAGCGTTCTTGCAGCAACAATTGCAGCGTCATAAGGAAAAAATTGCTCTCCATCGGGAGTGTTCACTTTTATTTCCCCAGCACCAATTATTCTAAAGCCAGTAACATCATGGCGACGTCCACCAATCTGAATAGTCGGCATTTTACCATCTAAAGCATCAGCCACGCTTTTAAGAGCGCCAAAAACTTTTTGAGGATTTGTTGGCTGCGCGCAATCAGGCAAAAGAACATATCTTCTTCCCACTTCTAATTTTTCAGCAGGACCCATTATTATAATCCCATCGGCATTTGCAGGATCACCTTGAGTATCAGTTGAATCATATAAATTCCAGCCCCTATCATTTACAGCTGTAATTAATTCTCGCCCAGTATAAACCATATCAACTCCCGCATCACCTTCATTCTTAAATATTTCTGCACTGGAGCGCAATAAAAATTCCTTAAAACAAGTTTAAAAACACTAAAAAGAGATATTTGTATGGAAATTGAAGAATTAGTTCTTCATGCTTATGATGAGCTTACAAAAATTGATGGAGAAAACGAAGAAGAAAGGTTTCAACAAGCAATTGACCGTTCAAATAATCTGTTAGATTTATTAACAAGCAACAAACACGAAGCAAAAAAACATATAAATTATCCGCTAATACAACCAGAGCTCGAAAAGATAGAGGGAGAAGTACGAACAGCGCACAGAACAGCAAAAGCAAGAGAATATTTAGCATACGGCGCACAACTCATTAGGACAAACCCATTCACAGCAATCATCCATTTAGGTAACGACCTAATAACAAAAGGTTTGCTAGACTTAGAAGAGCAAAGAAAAAGAATGCAAGAAGAAGCAGACAAAGTATGGAGGTCAGACGAATTGGCAAACCACAAAAGCCCAGAAGAACAGCACGACAACGTACAATACAGCCATAGCGCGGTTTAGTAAGTTTTATATAGAAACTTTATTTATCTATTAAGGAGAAATAAAAGTGGCTGAAAAACACGTAATAATAAAAGAAAAGCTCAAATATTCTGGCTACGGCGCCTTCAAGGATATTTACTATTATGCTTACGACTGGCTCAAGGGCGAGCTCTACACAATAACTGAAGACGATTACGTCGAAAAAATTAAAGGCAGTTCAAAAGAAATAGAAATAGCCTGGAAAGCCGCGAAAAAACTTACTGATTATTTTAAGATAGAAATAGACATAAAATGGAAAATCCTTGGAATGGAGGATGTTGAAGTTGAAGTCGACGGTAAAAAGAAAAAAATGAACAAGTTTGCCGAGATAAAAATCGAGCTCAAAGGCAACCTTATAAAAGACTACACAAGCCAGTGGAATAAATCAGCAGCAACAAAATTTTTCAAAGAAATTTATAACAAATACGTCATTCCTGCGCGCACAGAGAAGATGAAAGAAAAAACAGAAGACGATGTCAAGAACTTCAAAGAAGAAATGAAAGCCCTCCTAGAGCTAACTGGAAAGAGATAAATCTGTTCACTATAAGTAATATCCATATCCTAAAACAGCAATATAAATGCAACAATCTTTAAATAGAAATCACTATTCCCGCAAACATGAATTACAATGTCCATCTAATTGCTTTACTACTTATCCTTCCTTTGGTGAGCGCGGCAAATCTCCAAGTTGAGCAAGTTGAAAAGAATGGCATAATTCTCACAGAATATAACAATAACGCTACTTTCAAACTACAGATAACAAATAATGAGGAACGAAGCGATGAATTCCAGATCTATTCATTAGTTAGCGTAACTATCTATCCCAAAGAGCTCTTTATCATAGAGGAAGGCAGCACAATAACTCTAGATATTACTGCGATTCCGAGCCGCGAAATTCTAAAAGACCGACGCGGGATTTATGCATTCGAATACCAGATAAAAGGTAAAAACACTGGTTATTTCAAAGATAATCTAGCAATAAAAATTTTAGAAGCAAAAGACGCAGTTGATGTTGCAGTCGATAATATTGAATTAAACGCAAATTCCGCAAACTTGCGCATAAAAAATAAGGAAAAAATAAAAATAAATGATTTAAAATTAGTCATAAAATCAAGATTTTTTGAGTTCGCGCAAACACTTAGTCTAGATAGCGAGGAAGAAAAAAACTTCTCAGTGCCGATACTTCTCGACAGCCAAGTTGAAGCGGGCGAATATGTTGTAGAAAGTCTATATGAATTAAATGGCAAAAAATCCTCAGAAACTGCAACGCTAAGCTATCTAGAGGAAGGGAGTATTTCAGTAACAGAAGATACGGTTGGCTTCATAATTAAGAAAACAACAATCACTAAGAAAAACGAGGGCAACATCCCAACAGCCGCGCGCATTACAGCAAGGAAAAATATCCTCACGCGATTATTTACAGTATACTCAGATCGACCGGCCACTTCTGAAAGAATAGGTATTTTCGTCGATTATTCCTGGGAAAAAGAGCTGGGGGTGGGTGAGTCGTACACTGTCACAGTCACGACTAATTACACACTTCCATTCGTGATGATCCTGCTGGTCATCGCGGTTGCGCTTTTGACGCGCTTCCTAGTGACCAGCAAGGTCGTCGTCAAAAAGCGCGTCGTCTTCGTCAGAACAAAAGGAGGTGAATTCGCTCTAAAAGTCACTCTAAGGATAAAATCAAACAAAAACGTTTCGCACATAACCTTAACAGACAGAATCCCGGGACACGCAAAGCTCTACAACAAATTTGGAATTCCTCCGCATAGAATTGAAGAATCAACAAGAAAAATAGAGTGGGATATTACACATTTAAACGCAGGAGAAGAGCGGGTATTTACTTACGTAATTTACTCAAAAATAAACATCGTAGGCAGTTTTGAGCTCCCGTCAGCATCAGCAAGCTTCGAGCACGACGGCAAAAAAGAGCACGTCTTCTCAAACAAGACCTATTTCGCGTCTGAGACGACAGAAAACTAATCTAGAATTATCCAAAACATGTGCCGGACAAAATAGTTCGACTCTCTAATTCCTTTAAGGTGCCCACACATTATCTTTTCCTATTTTTTGTGGTCACCTGATATGATAATTTATTATTAATCAAAACATTTATCAAGCATTTCTTTGGTTAATCTGATAGATCTATCACATTCTTGTTTTAAATGCCAAGAAAGGCTTGGCTTGAAATAAGCATTTTCTACACTTTTACCTTTTTCCTGAACTACTTTCACAGCAGGCACAAAATCTCCGTCTCCAGAAACTAAGATAGCAACATCAAAGGTATTTTCATATGTTCCTTTTACCATATCTACTGCGATATGGATATCATCCCCTTTGACAACATAATAATGCTTGTTAGTGCCTTTAATCTTTCTTTTCTGCAATCGAGAAAGAACGAGTCTAACTTTTTCAGTGTTCTTTACCTTATCAAAAAATTTCTGTTGTTTTGCATATTTCTCAGGACTTGAATTATAATCCAATGGAGCATTATAGTAAAATATTCTTAGCAAATCTCTCTTTCCGGCCAGTATTTCACCAAGTTTTAAGAAATTAAAGCTAGTAAGAGGTTTATCGTCGCCATAAATACTTTTTAATCCATAATAAAAATTGCTACCATCAATAAACAAAACAACTTTTTTCATAAACGAGATATAATCTTTAAGATTATAAACATTTAGAAAATAAAAGCCCAGTCTTACCGAAGTAATACTGGGGAGTATATAATTATCCTATAGTTTCATAGCTTAAAAACCTTCCGCTTTAGGATTGGTTTTTGTATTGGCTAGCCGATAATGTTATTGTTTGGGCAATAAATTTATTTATCTTTTTGAGGTAAATGAATAACATAGTGTCCCCAATTACGCGTTTTAACAGTTTCATCCAGCCGAACGCCGAATTTTTCTTGATCAACTCCAGCCAATTTAGCTGCAAACCCTATAGTCTTACCGGGAATCAGATTTGGATTTAATTTTCCTGCTTTATCTAAATCTTTGTAAACTTCAATTTCTGAATTAGTAACTTTTCGTTGCCCATCGTACATAACTATAAAGGTAGCAATACCATTTTTTAACAAATAAGTCGGGACGGGTAATATTTCTTCCGAAGGGTTACGACTTTCGTCTATGGGTCTGTAAAATGTTGAATAACTGAAGTGCCCAGCTCCGCAATGTGCTACTATGCGAGCATTTTTTTCTTTTTCCAATATATCAGCTAAAACAGAAGCCATATGCTTATTTCTTACCTTTAGTTCTTGCCAACGAGAACCTTCTTTAATTCTAACAGAATCCATACAAACGACTTTCATACCCAAATCTCGCGCTTTACGAATAAGTTTAACATTACCAACACAGTTTTCTGCAAAGAAACTACCCTCACTTAATTTTTCCAAAAACTTTTCATCAGATATAGATTCTTGCAAATATTGATCAATAACTGGCTGAAAATCAGTTGATTTTTCTATTGCTAAATGTGTTGCACCTTGTTTGCAATAGAAGTCTAAATGGTCAGTTATGTCGCGCTCTTCTTCATTAACACTATGGCTCTCACCAAAAGATATGACTTGATAATTAGTAGGCCATAATGTTTTATAATCAATATTTTTTTCTCGATGGTTTCTTAAAAAAGCAACCATTTCGTCTAAAGACGAGTTGGGGTTTAACTTTGGAAAGGGCTTAGGTTCCTCCTGCGGAAGAATTATCTTTGGTCCTGTTGCGAGTACCAAACTAGCCAAACCAGCACTTGCTCCTTTC
>JBBTAH010000009.1:0-4440 GCA_038044285.1 Nanobdellota archaeon
TGCAAATATATAAGATGATTCTATATCTACATTGAAAGTCGAAGAAGCGCAGTTTAGAAGAGCAGTATTTCCGATAACAACAACTCCGGTAGCCGAAAAAGTGACATTGTAGTAGCACGTTACTGGACTTGCATCGCTGTAATTGAGAGTTATCGGGATATTAGAAACACTTGCATAAGTTCCAGTAGGTCCGCTTAAAGTCACGGACGGAGCAACAGTATCAATATTAGTTGTCTGGTTTGAAGTGGTTGCTCTATTTCCCGAAGTATCATTGCATGAAACTGCCCACAAATAATTTCCATCAGCTAATCCTAAATTAAAATAACTGTTCACTCCAGAGGCCATTGTATAGTTAGTCTGATTTAAAGAGTATGTTCCGTTAAAATTACCAGATAATCCGCAGCTGCTTAATGTGGGATCGGTGGCAGTAAAATTAAAAGATACTGATGAATAATTAAGATACGCTCCATTTCCTGGTCCAAGAAGAGTTATCGCAGGAGCGCCAACCTGGACATTAAAAGTGGAAATCGCATTTCCAATATTTCCAAAAGAATCATTTGCGTAAACTCTTAAAGAATTAGTTCCTTCAGAAACATTAAATGTAGAATTTGCGCAATTTGGCAAGCTTATATTTGAAGTCCCATTAACATTAAACCAGCACGCCTGCAGATTTATATCCATAGCTGTAAAATTTAAAGATATGCTCACATTATTTCCAAGCGTTGAACTATTTGAGGGATAGGCAATATTAACCGTCGGCACAATACTATCTACGCTGAAAGTAACAACTTTGAAATTTATATTCCCAGCAGAATCATTTGCATAAACTCTCCAAGTTGAGCTTCCCTGTCCGGAATTCAGCCCAGTAACATTAGTCCCGCAAACAATAGTAGTATTCACAGCACCCCCATTAGTCGAATACCAGCACGCCTGCAAATTCACATCAGAAGCAGTGTAATTCAAAGCAGTCTGGATTAATGAATAATTTGTATTATTTACAGGATGTGTAATAGATATCGATGGTAAAGTAGAATCATAAAAAATTGTGAAATTTGTGTGGTTAAATGCCCTATTTGAATTGCTATCAACAACAAAATAATTCCAGTAAAATCTGCCTTCGTAAGGTAGCGTGACAAGAATGCTGGTGCTGTTAGAAGTTCCAGTGATATTTCTGGAAGTGGTATTAATCAGAGAGTTAGTTGAATTCCACAAGTAAAGGGTGGCGTTCTTCAATTCAACATTATCGGTGAAACTTGCATTGAAAGAAACATTTACCAAGGAAGTGAATGTGTTGTTTGCTGGCGTATTTAGGCTAACAATTGGAGCAGTAGTATCAATTATATTTCCTTCAATCAAAACATTATCAACTCTACAGAACTCAGTCACTGCTCCTGCAGTGCATTCAAATTTAATCCTAAAGTTGGCATTGTTATCAGCACCAGAAGTCAAATTAAATTGGCTGACAAAATACGACGCATCATTAGCGCCAGTATTGTTTAGCTCAATACTTATCCATGAAGCCCCATTAAACCATTCTACTTGGAATTCATCTCCTCCGGCGTCAAGCTGTACAAGTTTCCTGTAGTATGTAACACTTATATTTTGATATCCGGACGTGCTGATTATCCTTTCCATAACGCTAGCTGGAACAGGAAGCGTGTCCTGTGGTTGGGACTGCGCATGAACGCTTCCTTGAAAAGGATCAGTTGAACTGGCTGTCCAATTATTTGCCCCATCATTTGCAGTAAGTATCCACCCACTAAGACCTCCAGATTCAAACGTATCTGAGAAAATAGTCGCTGCGCTGGCAGTGAAAGAAAGCAAAATAGTAACTGAGAAAAATAGAATAATTTTAAGGTTCTTTGAGCTCTTCAGTAGTTCAAGCATAAAAAGCTCAATTCTTTTGGAAAGCATAATTGCATTAGTCTTGCAATGTTTTTTGAACTCGCTATAAACCTTAGAATCAATGGCTAATGTAACCTTCTTTTTCATATGGCTTTTAAACAAATCATTTTTATAAAGCTTTCTTTTTCTGTATTTATACAGAAAAAGCTGTATAAACATAAATCTTTAAAGCCAATATTTTTTTATGAATAAAAATTTTCCTAGTCGAAATTAAAATATTATAGTAAAGGATGCTCTTTTTTGACCAGTTTTGCGCCTTTACTATTAGTGGAAGACAGACAAATTGGTTAAAAAATTATGTCTTCCGCTATAGATATCAATAAGTCAATTAAAATTTTAAAGCAATTATTCTAATAAATATTATTGACAATTTAATTATTAAATTAAGAATTTATTGTCCCATAATATTAACATTATCAACTCTGCAGAACTCCGAAACAGCGCCGGCAGTGCATTCAAATTTAATCCTAAAATTAGGGTTGTTCGCCGCAGATGCAGGCAAATTAAATGTTTTATATATATATGAAGCATCATTGGCAGAATTGCTTCCAGTTTGTTCCAAAATACTCCAAACAGCGCCGTCAAACCATCTTACCTTAAACTCATCAGCAGTATCCAATCCAATTAATTTTCTATAATAGCTGAAATTAATATTGTTGTATCCGACAGTGCTGATAGTTCTTTCCAAAATGCTCGCAGGTTCTATCGTACTCTGTGGCTTAGATTGAGCATGTCTTGTTCCCAGGTAAGGATTTGTGTTTGTGTTTGTCCAAGTATTTGCTCCAGAAACAGCAGTTGTTGTCCATCCATTTAAAGTACCTGACTCAAAATCATCAAAAAATATTTGCTGGGGCCCAGTAGGATTTGTTTCATCATTATCCAAATAATTTGTGCATCCCAAGTCATTTTGATCAATTAAAGTATCTGCATCATTGTCTATTCCATCAGAGCATTGAGTTACGCCATTATTTATCTCACTATTATCAGTTGCACTTGAACAGCCAAAATCATTTGGGAAATCAATATATCCGTCGCTGTCATTATCCAATCCATCACTGCATTGCAAAGGATTAACCTCGCTATTATCAGTGCTTGAAGAGCATCCAGGATCCGCTGGAAAATCAATTAAAGTATCTGCATCATTATCAATTCCATCTGCACATTGAGGAATTGGATTTCCGGGCGGCAATGTTATCGGTTGCTGCCTTAACCAATCAACAGCAGTCCATAAAAACGGCCAGTCACTGCCATCAGGTCCGTCACTTAATTCTTCAGCAAAATTATGAGCTCCATCTCTGGAGTCATCTTCTTCAATTTCAGGATGAGGCCCAACTAGCAAAACTCTTCCCTGCCCATAATTAAATCCTATTATTCCAGGCTGATTATTTGCTGAAGGATTAGAAGGAACAATCCAGCTAGCAAATATTTGCATTTCCTGCCCAGGATGAGGAACAAAATAAGGCTCTCCGTAATAAAGAATACTTCTCTGTGCAGGCTCGTAAATATTAGCAGGATGTGCTTGATTAATATTCATGGTTGTCATAACATAATTAGGCCAAGGCGCAATCTCTGGTATTGGACCAATACAATCACCATCAAATATATCCGACGGATAATCATAATTAGTTCCTTCCCAAATTGTATTATCGCAAGCATAGAAAGCGCCGGCGCTCATTCCTATATAATAACCTCCGCTGCTTATTAAATCTCTAATGTGCTGGTCACCGCTTGGTTTAATGTCCCTATTATAATCTCCGGCCCATCCGCCAGGCATAAATATCCCGCCGTACAAAGGCCTCAAATCTTGATTATTAATAACATTTTTATCAATTTCCTGCCACGTCAAACCTTTCCAATTTAAAAAATTCTTAAATGCTGTCTTACTTGGCTCCCAAGTTCCTGCACCATTATAAATCGCAAAATCAGCGTTCAATGCAGAAACATTAGAAAACATAAAACCTAAAATTAAAAAAACAAAAGTAAAAACAAAAATCAAACTCTTTTTCATAACAAATAAATAAAAAAGTACTATTTAAAGTTAATTATACTTCGACAAATGTTTCATTAACTATAACAAGAATATATTTTCTAAATCTTTATAAACACTATAACTTATATAAAGTCATGTTCAAAAAGTGGCTGGTATTAATTATATTCTTGTTCCTCACAGCAGGTGTTCTCGCCCAGTCAAATTCATCTAACAACACAACAACTACAACACAAAGTTCAGGTAACACCATAGACAGAGCATATCAATGCTTGCAGACACAAATTAATAATAAAGCGCAAAACACAATATCTCTTCAGGAAGCTGTCTTTGGCGTTCTAGCTCTCGGTTCAAATTCAAAACTAATATCAGTAATTGAAGGCAAGGTAGTAGGTGGAAATCACTGGGCAGAATCTTCCAGCCAAATAAAAGACACAGCCCAAGTCCTTTTAGCATACGACAGAATAAGCCGAAACACAGACGTGGTAGAAACATGGTTAAAATCAAACCGTAAAACAGCAACAGATTTAACTTGGTATCTCGAAGTT
>JBBTAH010000009.1:4450-9767 GCA_038044285.1 Nanobdellota archaeon
TGACTCTTTCTGGGAATCCTGGAAGTTGCTTAACAATTGCTCAAAGTGGTTTTTGGTTGCGTGTGAATAACAATTGTATAGACCAGAACTTCACAGTTTCTTGCGACCAGGATTTCATCACAACAACTTTGTATCAGCGTTCGGGTTCTTCAACAATTTTCGTGTCGCCGACAGCGCACTCAGCCGCAGGACTCGGCACAACACAAGAGAACATTAACTCAAAGTGTTTCTCAACAACAAATAGCTGTGATTATGAAGGAACTTTGTGGGCAGCACTTGCATTGGACACCACAAGCAACGACGTCAGCGACTACTTGCCTTACCTTCTTGCTTTAGGCGAGTCAAACCAAAGATTCCTGCCAAGCGGATTCCTTTACAAATTGACAAACGGCCAGGATCAATACTCACAATTAGTCCAGTCACAACAGCAAAGCAAATATTGGCAGGCACCGAATACACCTTACAATAGATACTATGATTCAGCAATAGCTCTTCTAGCACTACAGGGCTCAAGCGCAACAGAAGCAGATAATTCAAAAACATATTTTGAAAGCATCCCAACAGCAGAAGGATGTTGGAATAATAATAATATTCGTGATACAGGATTTTTGCTTTATGCTGGTTGGCCTCGTTCAACCACAACTGGTCCGGGTCCGGGGCCGGGCCCGTCGCAAGATTGTGAAGAGCGTGGCTACACTTGCACAACTGTTTTTGTCTGCGATGATTTGGGCGGAAGCGTCTTTGAAGAATACGACTGTTCTTCAGGAGTGTGCTGTTCAGAGGAGCCAGTAGAACAGACTTGCGCAGAGCAAAACGGTGAAGTCTGTTCAGCAAGCGAATCATGTTCAGGAACAACAGCATCTTCCAGCGATGGCTCGTGTTGTCTCGGCACTTGCGCTCCGCTTCCTCAGGCAAGCGCGTGCGAGCAGGCAGGAGGAAGCTGCTACGCTTCTTGCAACGACAACGAAGACCAAGTCCCAGAAACATGCGACAACACAAGCGACGTTTGCTGTAAACCTAAATCAACAACTACTGGAACAGGGATAAATTGGACTCTTTGGATAATAATCCTCGCAATATTAATCGTATTAATTGTTGTAGGCATTCTAATGCGCAATAAACTCAAGTTTGCATTATACAAACGCACGACAGGCCCAGGCGCACCCCCAACAAGACCAGGATTTCCTCCGGGTGGCAGGCCTCCATTCCTTCCAGTCCGTGGCCCAATTCCGATGATGCGCGCGCCTCCACGGTTTATTCCAGGCCAGGGAATTCCCCCGCCGCAGCGCAGAGGAGTCTCCAATGCCGATGCAGAAATGGAAGAAACTATGCGCAAGCTCAAAGATATGAGCAAATAACTATTTAGCAACAAACTCTACATTATCAAAATTTTTAAAGCCAATGTCTCCAGTAAGGAATTTTACATTATATCTTTTAGCAACAATATAGCCAATAGCATCGGGAATCGACAAATCCTTATTCTTTATTTTTAAATCCATAGCTTTTTTAACATTTTCTAATCCAACTTCAACAATAAAGCCATAGTAGTCAGAAGTGTAATTATCTGCTTTTTCTTTTGGCATATCTTTCTTCAAGTTATAATTAAGTTCAGCCAAATTGAATATTGTAGTTAAAATATTGCAATTAGAATATTTCTTATATTTGGGGTTTCCTCCTATTACTTCAAAGAAAGCGTAAGTATCAAAAAAATAAGTTTCTTTCCCATCTTCATTCATCCCAAGATTCATGGTCTCCATCACTCAGTATTTTATCGATTGGTTTAGAAAATTTATGAGTCCCAAAATGCTTCCTTAAAGGATTTTCTTTGCGGGTTATAATAACTTCCAAGATTTCATTCTCATTTATTCCCTCATTTTCAATCTTTTTCATAGGTACAACTAACCCAAAAGATCTCCCCCATTTCTTAAGTTTAGCCTGAAATTCTATCATGATTATACCAATATAATCATTTATTTAAATCTTTCTATTATTCCCTATCCTTCTTCTCTTTTTTATGCATCAAAGCATCAATCTTCGCGTTTATATTTTTCGTATTAACTGCAATAGCTGCAATATTAGCGCTATCCGTGATTTTCATTAGCTGAAAAATAATTTTAATAATAAAATAAGCCAAAACAGCAATTAAGACCCACTTCCCAATATCAAGCATTAATGAAAATTTTTGCAAAATCTCCGGAGGCAGCGACTGCCACACTCCTGCAAGCAATTCGCTTGAATTTATATCAACATCAATCTTATCAGTAGCAAAGCCAGTCACGTTCAATCCAAGTTGTTGCGCATAATTATTTAATTCAACCATATTAATGTTTTTACAGTGTTCTTTATTAATATTGCGATTAAAAATCTTTATATAACAATCCGACTCATTAAAGTAATGAACAAACTATGCTATTTAATTTTATTTTTACTTATAATTCCAGCAAGTTCAGCAATCACAACAAACATGGCTAAGACATATCAGCCTGGCGAAACTATGATTATAAAAAATCAAGGAAATATTCTGCAGCCAATAACCCCAAATAATATTCTTTTCAAAAGAGCCCACGTTGCAATAGCAGTTATTTACGACGTCAAACGTATCGGCACAGAGTATTATCTATATGCCCAGCTTCCTTTGCAGCCAAACAATTATTCTTTGTTTATCAACGACATCGCCACAACAGTCAACGGCATTGTCACAACAATTGACTTCAACCAGTCTTTTTCAGTAGCAGGAAACATAGTTGATTATAGCATAAGTCCGGGTTTCGCAATCGTAAGCAATACTTTAACGCTCAATTCAATTCTAAATCTCGACCAGCCTACAACAATCAACATTAATTTCCCAGAGGAGCAAGCATTCACCCTCCAGCCCGGAACAAACACAATAACTCTCTCAACTTCAAGCGTCGCTCCAGGAGTTTATCAGGCAACAGTTGGCCGTTACACACTGCCAATCCAAGTTATCAATACCTCCTCGCCGTCAAATCAAACAGCAATCAATAACAATTTCAGCATTCAGATAACGCCTCCAGCGATTAGGGCAACAGCATTAGCCAACAATCAAACATCCTACATATTTTCAATTTTAAACACTGGCGGAAGCACTATAAACAATTTAATTTTATCATACAATACAAATTTAATGAACGTGACTCCTTATTTTGTCAGCAGCCTGCAGCCCAACAGCTCGCAGCAGTTCAATCTATCGTTAAACCGACTTAGCGGCTCGCCAATAGCCACAGAAATAATCGTGCAAATCGGCAGCTACAACAAAAGCATTCCAATAAATATATCTTTTACAGCAAACGCAAACCAAACAACCCAGATTAACGACACAACTCCTCAATATTATTGTTCAGAATTAGGTGGAAGATTTTGCACAGCTTCGGAAATATGTTCAACAGATCCGGTTCAAACTCTCGACGGCTCTTGCTGCACTGGCACATGCGAAACAGAAAGTTCAGGTGGCTTCGGCTGGGTAGGTTACGTTAGCATCGCAGTTATAATAATAGTTCTCATAATAATTTACCTGCTCTACAAAAAATCTTCAATTCCAAAACCTAAAGACCTAACAGCTCCGCCTTCCCGCACAATGCCCTCGCCGCCCCCAAACAAAATCCAATTGCCTCCGGGATTCCCTTCGCGGCAGCCAATAAAATAAGGCGATTAGTGGAAATCCGCACTAACTTTTTTGATTTTTACAGGTTATAAGCCCCATAATGTTCATAAATGGTGGTTTTGAGTTGCAAATAATATCTGACAAAAGTTAATTATTAATTGTCGTCGGTAATATTAATAATAATACTATTTTTGGTACAAGCAAATTGTATTCGTTGGCAATTTGCTGCACAGAAATTTGTAAAATCAAAAAAACCTTGAGTTTTACCCCACACTTTAGTGTGGGGTTTGTTTGGTTTTTTGGATGCTCGAAAAGTCTGCACACTAAAGTGTGCAGTTTGTTGAGACTTTTCGACATCAAGCAATTTTCTCGTGCGTAAATGTATCAATCACCTAAAATAATTATACAGAAACAGACATAAGAAGAATATTATTGCTTTCAGACCCTTCCACTACTTGATTATTTGAGTCAGCAGTTCCAGCCATCGTAAACGCCGTTCCGGTGGGAACATTCGCAGTAAACGTTACTGGTCCTAAAGTCACGTATTGACTAGGAGAAATAATTGGAGTAACCACGTTTCTTATTTCAGGCGGAGGAACTCCTCCTGACGAAGGAAATCCGGGTGGATAGGGGCTAGAAAGTTGAGTATTAGAAATTCCGGATGGCAAATTACCTAAATTAGTTAATGTTACATAAAAGGACAGAGGATTATTTCCAATAACCGCAATATCTGTCACAACTAAATCTGGGGAAGCAGCAGCACATTTGCCACCGAAAAAAGAAAAACCACCGAGACCATTACTAAAAATAGATTCAGAGGCACAATAACCTCCAGCAGATAAAACAGAACAGTCTACAATAAGATATCCTCCATAAGAAGCCCACTGGCTGCCAATAGTTCCACCACAAACAAACTAATGTATAATAGAAGGATTGCTCGCGTCACAAAAATCCTGAAAATTAACATTGCTGCAATAAAGAGCATTGGTATTTAAATCATAAGCTGAAACAGTATAAACTCCTGAATTAATATAATCAATTCCGTTATCAGACTCAGAACATCCATTAAGTATGGTTGTTGTCCCTGGCAAAAAACAGGCAGCAAGCAATCCGGGCGGCGGCGGAGAAGGTATTATGCCAAAAACATAGGCATTGACAATTAGATTTGGAACATAAACTGGCTGGATAGGTATCTGCGCAGAAACATATACAACAGCTATGGCAAAAAACAAAGCAACCTCAACAATTAAGATTCTTTTCATCCGGTTCCTCCCGATATATATTCAAGAAAACTTTCAGCCCCATCATTATTTATATCATCTCGTGCAATTGATTCTAAAGAATCGCTCATTAAATAATTTTCATTATTTTTCTCAGGACTCAGCACAATATCCTCTTTAAACACAATCATCACAACAAGAACAATTGCAACAAGCGCAATAACATACCACCATTCTTTTCTCATGCTAGTTATAAAGAATTTTACTATATATACATTTTGTATTCAATTATATATTCTTCTTTTTATGCGTCTCAATAAATTTCTCAATGTCTTTTATAACAGTCTCAAAATCAGGCAGACCATCTTTAATATCTTCATAAGCTTTGCTATCATCAATATCTCCATATTTATGCACCAAAATATTTCTAAATCCTTTCATCTGCCTAATCAGTTCAATAATATTTTTGTTGAAA
>JBBTAH010000010.1:0-5399 GCA_038044285.1 Nanobdellota archaeon
ACCACCACACCTTAAAAGGTGTGGTTTGATTGGTGCTCGATTTTTGGATGCAAGCAAATTGCTCTAATTGGCAATTTGCTGCACAGAAATTTGTCATTGTGAACAAATTTCTTGTGCTCAAAGTGCTACTCCACACTAAAGTGTGGAGTTTTCAGGAAGCACTTTGACATAATATTTATATAAGTATGAAAAATAACATACTTAATGCACAAAAAAAAGACTTCCAAACCCCCTGTTAAGAAAAGGAGAGTTCGTAAAGTACGTTTTGGTAATTTAAACCAACTTCTTATGGGTCAAGAAGTTTCTTTAAAAATAAGGGACGAAGTTATTGAGACTTATGAAACAGTTACAGGGATATATAGAGGAATTTATGTTTTAGATTGTGGGAAAATGGTAGCTATTGATGTTGTTGTAGACGAGCGTAATCCTACTTATTTGGAGAGGCAGTTTTATTGGAGAGAAGAGATTAGTAGAATTTCTTTTAGTTATAGGCCTCCTAAGAAAGAATAGAATAAGTTTTTTGTAAGAGAACTAGGTATACTTTGGTAGACTTGCTTTAGAAATGCTTATAAATAGTATTTCTCATTATAATGCTGAGATTTTATTATTATTTTTTGTAAGAGAACTAGAAAAAAGATGGTGCACAAGAAATACACATACAAAGATGGAAAGAAATTCGGTCCGTATTATTATGAAACCAAAAGAATTAATGGCAAGGTTGTCACGACGTATTTAGGGACAGAATTACCTGAAAAATTTAGTTCTCCTACACCTTCCTTTTGGAAAATAGCTGTTCCGTTTTTTGTTGTTATAGTAATTTTTACGCTTTTGTTTTTATCAATTGATTTTACTGGAAATGTGGCTCTTGATATTAAAACCAATTATGAAGTTGGTGAGGCAATTGAAGGAACATTGACATTTACTTTGAAAGAAGGTGAGCTGATTCCAATTAATTCCAAGGTTTTGCTAACTTATGGCCGTTATTCAAAAGAGGTTTTGTTGTCTTCGCTTGTTTCTGAAGAAACTTTTTCTGGGGATTTTTATGCTGAAGGAGTTTCTATTTCTGGAAGAGGTGATGGTTACGGCTTGATTGGGAGCAAAACAATTTATCCTGAAGTTTCTTTTTCTTTGAAAGTATCGGAAGAAGGTGAATCAGAAATCGCTTCTGAAACTCAAGATATTGATGAAATTGTTTCTGAGCCAGTTGTTGGCGAGGATTTCGGTGAAGAGGAAAAATTTGATAAAAAGGAACAAGAAGAGGCAGGTAAATCTGGGAAGGAAGAAGAAAGCGTGTTAGATAATAAAGAAGATGGCAAAAAAGATGAAGACAAAGCTTCTTCTGAATCAGAACCTTCGGCAGGTATAACTGGCTCTGCTGTTTCTTCAGATATTGTTTCAGGTGTTGTTTCCAAAGATAATGATTTTGTTTATGAAATTTCTGAAAGCGAGACTGCTGAATTAGTTGAAGGAAGTGTTAGTTATGATGGCACTGAACTTGATGACGATGTTATTAAAGTTAAAATAAAAAAAGGAGAGGTTACTGTTACAACTGATTATTCTGTTGAACTTGAAGGTTTTGGCGAGGATTATTTAGGCAATGAAGAAAAGAAAATAGAAATTGACTTGAGTGAGTTTGGTTTTGTTGCGGACCAAGATGAAAAGATTTCTATTTCTCTTGTTTATAACGAGAACGAGATTGTTTCTGCTTCTGAAGATATTTCTGTTTCTGAAAATGAAACTACTGATAGTGAAGATAATGAAACTGAAACAAATGAAACAATTGGGAATGGGACTATTGCTAATGTTACTAATGGGACAGTTATTTTACCTCCAAATGTAACTGAAGTTAATCAAACAACCAATGTCACTATTCCTACTACGCTGAATGCGAGCGCTTTTAGTGTTAATGTCACGCAGTTTTCTGCTGTTTTAGGGCAGCCGGTACGATGGGCTAAGAAAGTTGCTTTTGATGTTAATGGTTCTGTTGAGTTACATATTGAGATTCCGGCGAGTGCTGAAAATATTACTATTGAGCCACTTAATTTAACTGAATATTTGGAAATTGAGGGCTTGAGTGAAGAAGAGTTTGCTGTTTTGAGCGGCGATTCTTTGGCGCCGGCGCAAATTTCTGAGATTGTTTCTGATAATTCTTCTGTTCAAGATGCTGGAGTTTCTTCTGCTAATAAAACTGTGATTCAAGAAGAAATTACTGTTGGAATTACTGGGCAGATTATTTCTGGGAAAGTTAGCGCTGACATTGAGTTGTCAAAAGATAGCTGGTTGAAAAAAATATTTGGAAGATTTTTCGGGGTTACTGGAAGAGTTGTTGACACTGTGCCTGATGCTTCTGGTGCTGTTCAGAAAGTTACTTTTAATTTGAGCGACAAGGATTTTGGCGTTGCTGTTGAGTATTACACCGATGCTCCTGTTTCAGAAGAAATTTCAGAAGGCACTCGCAAGACTTTTGCTGTTTCGAGCCCTGCTGATGTGCATTATGAAAACGTTTTGCTTTACACTAATATATCTGACAGTTTTGAAATTACAGATTTTACAAAAGTTAAAATTGAATGGGTTGAAAATGCCTCGCAAAGGCTTGGGGTTTATTTTGCCAACGACACTAATGGAAATGGATTTTATGACTATGTTGAATGGATTGCTCCTTCTTTGAGCAATCAAACATTTAATATAATTGTTATTATAAATGCGCAGCATCTGAATACAACGCGCGAATTTATTTCAAATATTTATAATGAAACGCGCGAGCTTGATGGAGTTTGGAGCGAGACAATCCCAGAAGGGCATTTTGTGCGCGTGACTTTTGAGACTAATTTGACTAATGTGAATGACATTACTATTTATCCTCGAATAGTTAATGGGACCGCTGTTGGCGAGGCAAAGATAGAAGTTTATGAAAATAACAAGACAGAAATAATTGCTGAATTTACTAATATAACTGAAAATCAATATAATAAGATTTTCTTGACGCGGCTTGCTGATAATTATAGCCAGGATACTTTTGATTTGCGTGCTGTGAATGTGAGCTTTGAGTTTGATCACATAATTGACCCGTCTGTTGATCCTGCAATGGCTATTGAAGCACTGGACCTTGCTGTTTTGGACGGAAATACTTTTGTTTTGGCGTGGTGTGATGAAACGAGCGACGATATTACTTTTGCTATTTACGACACAGATAGCGCAAGCAATACGACTAGAGTTTTAGATCCTGTTGACGCAGATGCGGCTGTTAGTACCTGCGCTGTCAGAGACGAAGAGGTTTCTGTTGCTGCGCTGAATTCTACAACATTTGTTGTTGCATGGTTTGATGACGCAGATGATGATGTTACTTTTCAAACTTTTGATACTAATGGCAATTCCATTTCAAATGTAATTGATGCTGATACTAATTCAGGAACTGCCAGCGTAACTGGTGTTGAGGTTTCTACTTTAAATGCAACTGATTTTGTTTTATCGTGGGTTAATAATAGTGATGTTTTTTTTGCGGAGTATAATTATTTAGGAAGCACTATTCTAAGCCCTATAAGAGCTGTTACTTCTGTTAGCACTGCTACATATGGCTATGCTGTTGGTGTTTCTGCTTTTAATTTGAGCTCTTTTGTTTTGTCCTGGAAAGATGCGACAAATTCTGACGCCACGTTTAGAACTTATTTCACAAATGGAACAGCTATTTCAGCTGAAACCGATGCTGATGTAAACATTGCTAACACATGGAATGTTGACGTTGAAGCGTTTAATGAATCTATTTTTGTTATGGGTTGGTATGACTCTAATACTGGCCAGGGCATAAAGGCGCAGGTTTTTGATATTAAAGGTAATAACTTTAGCACAGATATCCTTGTTGATACTGATATTGGAATTACAACTAACTCTCCTGCTTTGGACGTGTCTCCATTGAATTCTACTGCTTTTTCAATTGTATGGTTTGACGATACAGACGATGATCATAGTTATGCTGTTTATGGGATAAACGGAAATACAATTGTTTCGCCGACTGATGCTGATACCACTTCGCAGAGCGCGGGTAATCATGCTGGTGCGGTCATATCAAGCGCTTTCACTGTGAATGTTTCTATTTGCGGAGATAATTTTGTTTACGCGTGGACAAAGAATGCTACTGATACTGTTTGGGATAAATATCAACCTAATGGGACTTTATGGAATGGGACTTGTGTTTCTGCTTTTCCGAGGGTCACGATTAACAGCCCGTTGAATGGCACTGGAAATAAATACAGCAGCATGCTATTGAACGCGAGCTTGAGGGATTCTGATTATGGAGAAACTTTAACTTCAAAGATTTTTATCAGCGAGGAACCGAATGTGGGATATGAGTATATGGTTTCTTATGAAGCCGGCTTATTAAATACGAGTGAACTCTCATACAACTTGACTGCTCTTCCGACGAACTCGTCTGATCCGGGAGTTTTCTTGCTTTATCATTTTGACTACAATACTGTTTATGGCGAGAATCTTACTTTGATAAATGACTTTTCTCCTTCCGGAATTGATGCTGTAATTGGGGGTGTGAACGGCACTCGCGGACGAGGATATTTTGGCCGTGCTCATGAAAAAGAACCGAGCGGCGATACGATAACTATTGCAGATACTCAGGCGCTAAGCTCACCTAATTTAACTGGCTCTTTTAGTACCATGTTTTGGCTTAATTTAACTGACACTAATTTTACTAATGGTTTTCCAGGAATTTTCAGCAAGGGTGCGACAACTAACGACAGAGAGTATTTAATTGCTATAAGAAATTCCACCAAGGCGCTTTATGTTTCTTTTGGAAATGGGACTACGCAGAGATCTGTAGAGACCTCTAATAATTCTTTGTTGCAGCAGTTTATTTGGTACCATATTGCTGTAACTTATAACAGGAGCACTGAAAATTTGACTCTTTATGTTAATGGTTTGATTAATACCTCTATAAATGGCACATTGAGTGGCAGGGGATTGATGAATTCTACTGGTTCTTTTACTATTGGCCAGGGCCTGACGCCTGTTAATGGTAAGGTGTATATTGATGATTTAGCTTTGTTTAACAGGACCCTCACGAAAGAAGATGTTCTTAATGCTTATCGTTTGAGAAATGGGACTTATTATTGGAAGGTTAACGTTACTGATTCTTTGGGCGCGCAGAATGAGACCAATGTTTTAGGATTTTCAATTGATTCGCATCCGCCGCATAACGTTACACTTGCTGCGCCTGCAAACACGAGCTCGTATTCTTCAGGAACAATGATTACTTTTAACTGGACTGCTTACGATTATGTTGATACTAATCCTGCGTGCAATTTGACTGTTGATTTAGTTGTAAACGCGAGCTGGATAAATGTAACTAACGGGACTTTGGCTAATTGGAATGTTACTGGTTTTACTTCTGT
>JBBTAH010000011.1:0-4115 GCA_038044285.1 Nanobdellota archaeon
CTCTTAAGATGAAAATTACGTCGAAGCGGCTTAAGAGTGCTGGAGAAATATTTATTTGTTGTGGAATTGGGATTAATGGGTCAAAGCGCCCGAATTTTGGATTTCCTGCTGCGAGGACAGAAGTTTCTGCGCGGAGTGATGCTTGGATGTTTGCTTTTGAGATTGTGACTGTTTGCTGCTCCATTGCTTCGTGCATTGTTGAGCGGTCCTGCTCGTCCATTTTTTCTATTTCATCTATACAGATTGTTCCTTTGTTTGATAGGACCATTGCCCCAGCTTCCAATGACCATCCTCTTAGGAATTCGTCTTTGACGACGGCTGCGGTGAGGCCTGCGGCTGTTGCAGCTTTTCCTGAAACGTATCGGCCTTTTGGCGCGATGCCTGAAACGAATTTAAGAGTTACTGATTTTGCAACTCCTGGGTCGCCGACAAGAAGAACGTGGATGTCTCCTCTTGTTGAGCCGCCATCAGATTTCTTTTTTCTTATTCCTGAAAATAGCTGAAGGAGTATTGCCTCTTTTACTTCTTTGAAACCGTAGACGCTTGGGACGATGCTTGATACAAGTAGCTCAAAAACCTTTGGATTTGAAGCTAGTTCCTTTATTTTGTTTTCGTCCTCTTCATTTATTTCAAGGTCATCAAATGTTTCTTCAAGAGGAATCGCGTTGTTTGCTTCAACTGCTAAATCAAAACGTGTTGAGATTGAGCCTTGTGGTAATGGAACCGGGACTTCTTTGAGGACGCCGATGATTCTGACTTTGCTTCCAGGAGTTGTGCGGTCTTCCATTTTTGGGTCAACTAAATCTTCTTTGAGGAAGACTGACATTCTACGAGGCTGTTCGCCACCATCTAATGAGTCAGGGGATTCTTCAATCACGAGACGCTGTGCATCAACCATTTCTTTTGAGAGGAGTTTGAACAGGCCTTTTCTTCCGCATGAGCATCTTGAAGGCTCACGGAATTTTCTGTCAATTTGTAGGACTGAAAGAATCGCACCGCAAGTTGGGCATTCAAATCGCGCATTTACTACTTGAGGTCTAACGTCTGATGCTTGTCTTACGATGCCTTCAATAGCTATGAATTGGTCTAAGTGTTTTGCGCGAATTTCTTTTATTTTTATTGAAGCTGTTGCTGGAAGATTCATAAATCTTATTCTTGGATTTTTTACTAGCCCTGTTTCATCCAACGCGTTTTCCAGCAAAATAGTTATGTCTTCTGGGCTTTCAAGCAGTTTTTCAGAAATTGCCGGCGAGAATCTCGCGAGCTGATCAAAGTCCATTCTAACTATTTTATCTTTTTCGCGGATTGATTTTCCTACTTCCTTTTTGTGTGCCTCAAAGAACTGCTTTGCTTCTATTTCAAATTCTTTTTTCTTAGTTATATCCATAATTTGAGAGGATGTGAGTAGTTTATATGATTTATTATACTCTTTCTAGCTGAAATTATCAGATTGTGCGTTGTTGCGCCTTTGCGGCGTTTCTTAACTGAGTTATGTCCTGAACTGGAATACTCACTCCCCAGTCAAGGGCGTAGTATGTAGTAACTTTATGTCTTCCTCTTCTAATTGGTTCTACGTGTGATGTTCTTTGTTTGTAAGTTATTTCTCTGGTTCGAGGATTAAATGCTACTTTATCGAAAGGAAGACGATATGCTGGCGGATTTCCGTTAATGCCGCGCCCAGCATAAAGCCTACAGCACCATTTTGCATAATTTAAAAAACGTTCTGAATGCCCCAAAAGAGGATCGGGTGGATCTTCAATTGCATCGTCTGTGTTTTCTTGAGTCATTTCTGTATTTTACAAGTAATTTGTTTTAGTATTTAATTTTTTCTATTCTATTTGAAACCTCAAAATGGCC
This sequence comes from Nanobdellota archaeon, assembly GCA_038044285.1. Lineage (GTDB taxonomy): Archaea > Nanobdellota > Nanobdellia > Pacearchaeales > GW2011-AR1 > SICU01. The sequence continues at coordinate 1,858 of JBBTAH010000011.1, forward strand.
CCGACGCCTTTGGTTATGTTAAAGAATTGGTCGCCTTCTTCTGTTTCGTCGGAGATTAGAACTGTTTCAGAGCCAATGTTAATTGCTTTTTGCTCATATTCTGCTATGGTGTGTTTGTCAAGTTTTTTTGATAGCAGAAGTTTGTAGACTGCTCCTCTTTCTAACGCCAGATTTACTTTCTCAAAACCATATGCTGCTTTTTCTGGGTATTTTCCGAGAGTTGTGAAGAATTCTTCTACGATCTTTTTTTCTTTGATTATTTCCTGTTCAGAGATTTCTTCTTTTGACGATTCTACTAAAAGTTCTAGGCCGTGTTCGTCGACGTAGCCAATGTCTTTTACTGCAATTACTTTTTCTTTTAGTTTTGTGACTAGCAGTCCTTCTTCTAAAAATTCTTCTTTTGTAGGGATTGGGCCACCGACTAAGATTCCTTTTAATCTTGGTAAGTCGAAAAATAACGCTTTCATTGCTTCTGCGACTCTGCGGAAAAATTCTTTGGCAAGGCCTTCTGTAATTCTTGCAAAACGTTGGCTGCTCTGTCCTCCGGCGCGGACTTTGCTTGGGACTCCAGATGTTAGTTTTCTTAAAACTTTGATTTGCTTGCCTTCTAAAAGCCCTATTGTTGCTTCTTGCCTGTCAATAGTTACTAGGCCGTATACCTCGTCGGTTTGGAGCATTTCTCTTAATGGTTCTGTGACAAAGGTTTGGTCGCATCGGTACATTCTAACTTTTAATGGTTTTGGTGGTTCAAATGCCCAGAGCTTTATGTCTTGGACGCCTTCTTTTTCTGATATATTGCCTGCGTAGAGTGCGAGGCCGTTGGGAGGGGTTTGTTTTGTACCTTTTAGTGTGCGGATAATCATTTCAATTGCGTTGGTAACTGCGCTTCTGGTTTGTTTTGATTTTATGTTTTCTGCTGTTGAGCGTTCTGCTTCTAATTGTTTTGTTACGCTGTGGATGTTGAAGTCAACTGGAATCAGCACTGTGACTAATTCTGTGTGCCGGCCTTTTACGGCCTCTAGTTCTTCTATTTTTTCTTCGAGCTCTGCTTTTTGTTTGTCGTCCATAATTGTTGAATTTGAGGATTGTTAATAAAGTTTGGGGTTTGTAAAATATTTCAAATTAAGTTATGGCAGGCGATGAGGTCTTTTTCGAATGGTTTAAGTTCTATGGGTATTTTGATGTCGCTGGTTGGGTCTTTGAGAGTGAGGTTTTTTTCCTTTTTTGTTTTCCAGATTTCTCTGTTAAAATTTTCAATCAGGTTTATAAGATATGATTCTTCTTTTATTTTTAATTCTTTAATTGATGGAAATTTACCGATATTTAATTTTAATTCTTTTGCAATAATTGATGTCACTTGTGGAATAATTGGATTTAGTAGTAAAATTAATCTTTCTATAAGATAATATAATGTAAATATACCAGATTCAGTTTCTTTTTTTGTAAACTTGTTATCTCTATTATATGCTCTTGCTTTAACAAGCTCAATATAATGAGATGCGAAAGTTTCCCATAGGAAACCCTTTAATTTTACTGCGGGTTTGTAAAAGTTGTAGTCATCATAATTAAATTCTATTTTTTTTGTTAAATTGTCTATAAATTTTATAAATGCTTTATCTAAATCTGTTAGGTTTGGTTTGTTTTTTGGCTTTTTGAATTGCAAAACGAAACGAGCTACGTTAAGTAACTTGTTGATTGTTTTTAGTTCTGCTTGAATTCTTTCTTTTGAGACTTTTAGGTCTTGTTTTGCTAAGTTTCCTTCTATTGCGCTCCAGAGGCGGATTGCTTCTGCGCCATGCTGCTGTATTATTTCTTTTGGATTGATTATATTGCCTTTTGATTTTGACATCCTCTCGCCTTTTTCGTCGGTGAGATGCTGGTGAATCCATGCGGCTTTAAAGGCTGGTCTTTTTGTTTCTAAATATCCGCGGAGGAGAGTGTAATAGAGCCATGTCCTGACGATTTCTTTTCCCTGCGGTCTCAATGAGACAGGAAATGCTTTTTTTGAAAATTCAGATGGATAATTTATTATGTACAGCTCTGAAATTGATGAGTCCATCCATGTGTCAAGAACGCGCGTTTCGCCGAGCCAGTCAATTTTTGGAAAGTCCTTGACTGTTTTGTTCGTATTTTTTTGGTTTTTGAAAACTAATGCATTTTTTGGAGGCGATTCTTTCCATGGGATAAAATATTTTCCTTTCGGAGGGAGCGCTGTTAAAGTTTTGTCTTTTGAATGCCATAATGGTATTGGTGTTGCG
>JBBTAH010000012.1:0-1091 GCA_038044285.1 Nanobdellota archaeon
ATAAGCATGTTGTCTCTGATCGAGATGTCAAATACATTGTTGTGGATTCAAAAGGAACAAAGTATAACGTTGAAAGAATTTATAGAGATCCCTTAAATGACATTGCAATTCTTAAAGTTGCAAATCCATCAGCCGAACGTTTCCGCGAAGTAAAACTTGGAAATTCAGACAATCTTGAGGTTGGACAATTTGCTATTGCAATAGGTACAGCGCTTGGAGAGTTTCGAAACACAGTAACAACAGGTGTTATTTCGGGACTCGGTCGTGGCATCACCGCAGGGAACCCATTCGAGGGTTTTGTAGAAAGGCTTGATAATGTAATACAAACTGATGCTGCAATAAATCCTGGTAATTCCGGAGGACCGCTTCTTAATTCAGCAGGTGAAGTAGTAGGAGTTAATGCTGCGGTTGCCTCAGCCGGTCAAAATATTGGCTTTGCTATACCTATAAATGTCGTCAAAGAGTCAATTAGGAACTTCAATCAAACAGGCCAATTTGACAGAGCGTTTTTAGGAGTCTCATACGTAATGATGACTGAGAAGGCGGCTGTCTTAAATAACTTGCCTCAAGGAGCATTTGTTCGAGACATATCAGAAGGATCTCCTGCGCAAAAAGCAGGCCTCAAAACTAATGATATCATCACAAAGATTGACGGAGAAAACGTGACTGAAAATAACAATCTTGCAGTAATTATTAATAAGAAAAAAGTGAGACAGGAAGTTTCGCTAACGGTTTTGCGAGATGGTAAAACTATTGAAATAAATGCTACACTTTCCGCAGTACCCAACCAATAAGTTAGAATTATTTTCTCATTCTTGTAATTCTAGCCAGCATTTAGTATCATTGTAGTCCAAGATTATGAAAAAATACCAATTGGTGATGGTGTTAACGCCTGACCTAAAAAAAGACCGAAAGGATAAGCTCTTTGAGGACGTAAAAAGGATAATGGGCGAGGTTTCTTCTGACAAGATGGAATCGTTAGGAGAAAAAAAACTCTCGTACCCAATAAAAAAAGAGAGAAGAGGAGAGTTTGTAGCTTTAAATTTTGAAGCAGATAATATTGCAGGAGATTTTAATAAGAGAATAGGAAT
>JBBTAH010000013.1:0-1110 GCA_038044285.1 Nanobdellota archaeon
AAAACTTTCTCTTTCGGCCCGGGGATATCATAAGGTTATAAAAATTTCCCAAACTATTGCCGATCTTGATTCGTCAGGTTCAATTCAAAGACAGCATGTTCTTGAGGCACTGCAGTATAGGCCCAAATTAGAAACATAAAGATGATGTGAGAAGTTAGAGATGTGAAGCTAGACAATGATGTGAGAAGTGAGATTATCACACATCACATTTCATAAATCCAGCTTCTCAATTCCCATCTCACACTTCTAAGAATATGGTTAAAAATTTACTAATTGCGTTCGTGGTTTATTCGATTATTTTGCTTTTTGTGGGGAGGCAGCTTTCTTTTTTGCCGCAAATAAAATTGGGGTCAGATAAGTCAAATGCGCAAGATATTAGAAAAAAAGTTCTCGAGAAATTTCTAAAGGAGGAGAAAGGTTCGTATAGTGTTTACTATAAAGACTTAAAAACCGGTCAGGAGTTTGGGGTAAATGAAAATAAAGTTTTGACGGGAGGTTCCCTTAATAAACTTCTTATCATCTCGTATCTTTATAATTTGGCGCGTGATAACAAAATTAACCTTGATGATAAAATTACTATTCAGAAAAAGGATATTCAAGACTATGGCACAGGGAGCCTCAGGTATACAGGCGCAGGAAAATCTTACGCATTAAAAACTCTTACGCAGCTGGCGCTTGAACAATCTGACAATACGGCTGCTTATGTTTTATCAATAAAGCTTGGCGAAGATAAAATTCAAGAATATGGCAAAAGGTTGGGTTTGGAATCAACAAATATGGCCAATAACAAAACAACTGCCCGTGATATGGGAAAGATTTTGGAATTAATATATTCTCGTAAGATAACATCCGATCCATTAACGCGGGAGTTTCTTGATTTTATGAAGGATACTGATTTTGAGGATCGCTTAGTTCGCGATATCCCTTCGCAAGTTAGTGTTTATCATAAAGCTGCGGACGCAACTAATATGGTTCATGATGTAGGAATAATAGATCCCTCGACTACGCTCGGGGCAAGCGGAACTTCTTTTATTCTTGCAATTTTAACGTCTGATATAGAAAATGGGGAAGAGGCAAAAAAGACTATAGGCAAAATAGCTAAGTTTATAT
>JBBTAH010000014.1:0-1777 GCA_038044285.1 Nanobdellota archaeon
CACAAATCTATAGAATTAACAAAAATAAAAAACTCAAATCACTAACCTCTCTTGCCTTTCTTTGAATAGTAATATTTCTTTTTCTTCGCACTTGTGCCCTCGTAACTCATTTTGCACTTTTTGCACGTCAACGAGTGTATCAAAAGCAAAACAGCAGCAACAATAACAACCCACTTCGCAGAAGCAGACCGCACAAAAGCAAAGACAATTATCACTATCGCAAGAATCGCTTCAGTCCAATTGCATTTGCATTCCATCATAACCTCCTAAAAATATAAGAAAAAATAGTATATAAAAATAACGAAACAGCTATTTTTTCTTCTTTGCCATCTTCATCGGCATCTCATGCTTCGCAAAGCACTTCTTGCACATAAAAGAGTGCCATATCAAGACAAGCGCAGCAATAGCAACAATCCAGGTAGAATAATCGGTCTGCCAGAACGCGAAAATCAAGATAATTATGCCTAAAATAGCCTCACACCAACTCTTACACATTTCACACCTCCTAAAAAACAAATGAAAAACCCTTAATAAACCTTACTTAACCAATCCTTTCGCAAGCACATTAAGATCCTTAGAAATAGCTGCAACAGCTTCGCTCACAGCCTTCTTCACAGTTTTTCCCGAACTCTCAATCCGAAAAACAATCGGTTTCGTCGGATGCTCACGCCTCCAAGCAGCAAACTTAATTCCTTGCTCATTGAGATAAACGCGCAAAATCTCCGCAACAGTTAAATTATCAATTTTCAACTCAAGCTCGTTCGCGCTCTGCGACACAATTTCAACTTCCATGAACTACCTCATAAAAGATGATTTTTAAATCTTATCATTCATCCACAAGTTCAATCTCATTCCCTGCGAGCTTTCCGTCATCAGAAAAAGCAACAGCTTTCTTCTTATCCTGTTCCTCGCGTCGTTTCTGCAAGTCAGCTAAATTGACAGAAGCAACAGAATCGCCGTATTTGCGCAGATTAATCCCAAACAGCTGCTCAATCCTACTTATCAAAACAAAATCATCAGCAGGGAGTTCCCCAAGCTCAAGCATCTTAACGTCGTTTTCTGAAGCACGTATCATTTCAGCAAGTTTATGCCTCGTCAAATTCTTTTTACGTCGTTGTTTAACAATTTCCCAATGAAAATTATGCACTAAGTCCTGAATAACATTATTCTTTTTAATGCCAAACTTACCAAGTTTCCATTCAGAAAATAAAGATACATTTCGTCCAATCTGGTTGCTCTGTTCCTTCTTCTTAACCGGTGCAAAAGCCGCAGTCATCTGTTGCTGCGGCGCTCCGCTAAGTTTACGCAAAATAAACAAATCATCTTCAATTGCAACTGACTCAGGTACACGAATAATCTCCCCATCACGTATCGCCTCAACATACACCTGCTCTTTATATCTCAAATCAAGATAATCCATAAACATCTTCAAAAAAACAAGTTTAAATTCTTTATGGCGCACAAATGCTATCATTAAGAAAATGTCTTTGAAGATATTTTTTCAATAATCGAGAATCATAATAAAACTTAAATATAGAAAATTGTAAAAATAACTATGAATTATAATGAAAAAGAACGTGTTTATGAATATCTACAAGCTCAAGGGCGCCAAGCCCCTGTACAAATAAGTGTCGGCCTCCAGATGCCATTACAAAGCACCGAGAGATTATTAGAAGAATTAAGAAGTGATGGGCGTGTGCGGCGCGTTGCACTTCCAAAACATCTTGAAAATCTTCCACAAGCAACAGATAAACCCTCGTTTTTATATGAAGCAAAA
>JBBTAH010000015.1:0-3931 GCA_038044285.1 Nanobdellota archaeon
TTGATAAATTGGATTGGCCTGAAAGAATAAAAATTATGCAGAGGAATTGGATTGGGAAGAGCGAAGGTGCTGAAATTGATTTTTTAATAAATGTTGAGAAGTGGCCAGTGTTTACGACGAGAGCTGACACTTTGTTTGGAGTGACTTTCCTTGTTGTTTCTGCGCAGCATCCGCGGCTTGATGAATTAGTTACTTCTTCGCAGAAAAAAAACGTTTCTGCTTTTTTGAAGAGGATTAAGAGCACTAAGCATGAGGATGCTGATAAAATGGATAAGGCAGGTGTTTTTACTGGAAGTTATGCTGTGCATCCTTTGACTGATGAAAAGATTCCTATTTGGGCCGGCAATTTTGTTGTTGTTGATTATGGCTCGGGCATGGTGATGGGAGTTCCTGCTCATGATCAGAGGGATTTTGAATTTGCAAAGAAATATGAATTGAAGATTAAGCAAGTTATTGATTCCGGTTCTAAGATTCTGAAAGCAGCGCATACTGGGAATGGCAAGTTGATAAATTCCGAGGCGTTTAATGGCTTGACGTCGGATGAAGCTAAGGAACATATTGTTATTGCTTTGAGTGAGAAGAAATTTGGCAGAAAAGTTACGCAGTATAAACTTAGAGACTGGCTAATTTCACGACAGAGATATTGGGGGACACCGATTCCTATTATTTATTGCGCTTCGTGTGGCGCTGTTCCTGTGCCTGAAAAAGAGCTGCCGGTTTTGCTACCGCAGAAAGTTACTTTTGGAAAGGGGAATCCTCTTTTAACTAATGAAAAATTTGTGAATATTAGGTGTCCTAAATGCGGCGCTAAAGCGCGGCGCGAAACTGACACGATGGATACTTTTTTTGACAGCAGTTGGTATTATCTGCGTTTTACCGATAATGGAAATAAAAAAATGCCTCTGTCGCCGGACGCTGTTTCTTATTGGATGCCTGTTGATTTTTATACTGGCGGAGCAGAGCACGCATGCATGCATTTGATTTATGCGCGCTTTTTTACAAAAGCGCTTCGCGATTTGGGATTTTTGAGAATTAATGAGCCTTTTCCGAGATTGTTTAATCAAGGAATGCTGCACGGCGAAGATGGTTTTGTTATGTCTAAGTCGCGAGGGAATGGAGTTGATCCTTTGGATATGACTCGCAAATATGGAGCAGATACTTTGAGATTATTTTTAATGTCGATGGCTTCACCAGACAAGGATTCGGCGTGGAGCGATGCTGGAATTGAAGGAATGCATAAATTTGTTCAAAGGGTTTGGGAATATTCTCACAACGTGAAGTTTGGGAAGTCATCTGCCCGAGTTCAGCATAAATTGAATAAAACGATTATTGATGTTGGGCGAGAGATTGAAAACTTGCGTTATAATATTGCAATTATCAAGTTGCGCGCGCTGTTTGATTCTTTTGAGAATGAACTTTCTAAGAATGACTTTGCTTATTTTGTGAGATTGCTTGCGCCTTTCGCTCCACACGTTGCTGAAGAAATTTGGTCTAAGATTGGAAATAAGGGTTTTGTTTCTGATGCTATTTGGCCTGCTGCGGATGAAACCAAGATAGATGAGAATATTGAGAAGGCTGAACGAATTGTTGAGCAGACGATTTTGGATGTGCAAAATGTTTTGAAGATTGTGCGCGAGCGGCAGGGCAAGAAGGCGGAGCACGTTTATCTTTACGCGATTCCTTCTGAAGTTGGATTGTTTGATTCTGTTATATTGAGACAGCGCCTTAGTTTGGATGTTTCAGTTTTTGCTGCAAACGATAAAAAGAAATTTGATCCTGAGGACAGGAGCACGAAGGCGAAGCCTGGAAAACCAGCGATTTATGTTGCTTAATTTTAATGTGGTTACATTTTTTTGTCTTTTTTTGGTGAATTTTTTTTGAGAAGATTTGTTTATTACTTTTTAGTTGTTTGGTATTTAAAGATAAATATATTTTGATTGATATGTTGTTTTTTGCTATTAATATATAAAGAAGCTCGACTAATTATTTTAAGAGGTGATGACATGACTGTTACAAAAGAAGTGCCCGTGCATCGCATAGCTGCTTTGCTTGAGTACGCTACTAGCGATGCTGTTTATGGCATTACCCGTGAAGATCGAAAGATCTTGGACGTGCTTCGCGGGGTTAATGACTTTGCTGAAGAGAAGAAGGATTGATTAGTTAGATTTATTTTTTTGAATGTGGTAGATATCTTTATATTATTATAAATTATATTTGGCTAATGGGTTTTAAGGAGTTTTTTAGGTTGACGAAAGGGAAGTTAATTTTTGTGTTTGCTTTACTTTTTGTTGCACTTGTTCTTATATTGCTTCAACAATATGTCTTTATTAGTGAGAGATATCTTACTGTTTCTATTTATAATTGGGTAGCGTTATGGGTTTTTTCTTTTCCAGGTCTTGTATTACTCAAACCCCTGGGCTTTTTAATTTTTTATGGAGGTAAGGTTACTATTTTAGGATATTTTATTATACTTTTTATTGATTTTATTTTTTGGTATACTTTTATCTGTTTTTTTGCTTGGCTAAATAAGATTACAACAAGAAAAAATTCTGTTTCGTAAATGTTTATTAAGCTATGATTTTTCGGTTTTTTATGATTGAATGGATTTCGGCTTTGATTTTGGCAGTTGTGCAGGGAATTACTGAATTTTTCCCTGTTTCTTCTTCTGGGCATTTAGTTTTGTTTGAGAAAATTTTGAATTATTCAGGCGGGCTTTTACTGGAAGTTGCTTTGCATTTTGGGACTTTGATGGCTGTTTTTGTTTATTTTGGCAATGATATTGTTAATATTTTGCGAGATTTATTTTCTGGGAAATTTAAGTGCGAGAATGGGCGACTAGGAGTTTTATTAATTGTTGCTTCTATTCCTGCTGGCGCTGTCGGGTTTTTCGTGAAGGATTTTTTTGATAGCCTTGCTGGAAATCTATTTGTTTTGGGATTTGGATGGGCGGTTACTTCGTTAGTTTTGTTTATAGGAAGTATGAATTTTGAGCGACGCAGAGAAATTGGAAAGTTGGGATTTGGAAATGCTTTTTTGATTGGGATTGCACAAGTTTTCTCGCTTGTCCCTGGAGTTTCGCGAAGCGGCGCTACGATTTCTTCCGGGCTTGTTTTGGGATTGAATGAAAAGAACGCTGTCAAGTTTTCTTATTTGCTTTCTATTCCTGTGATTATTGGCGCGAATTTGGTGAGTATTGGAAACCGGACTTTGCCTTTAGAATTTCTTGGTGGAACTCTGTTGAGTTTTTTTATTGGGTTAATTTTTATTAATATCTCTTTTAGATATGTTTTGACTAATAGAAATAATTTGAGATGGTTTGGAGCTTATACTTTGTTGTTGGCTGTTGCTGTTTTGTTTAATGCGATTTTTGTTGGAATGTAGATATTATGATTGGGTGTAGTAATTCTTTTTAAGGTGTTTTTGTTGGGGTTTTAATGCGACTGGAACAAAAAGACTTGCGGGCTTTTCGCGAGATGCTTGGGCGTGTAGGGAGATTGCATACTGATGAGATGTCTCCTACACATGAGGGGCGACTTGATTTTAATAAAGGATTATTCGGACAGGTTTGCGATGCTGTTTCTTTTACAGGAGATTTTTTTGAGGAGATGCACCGAGCATTATATGGCGGAGTCAAACCAGTCATGCAATTTCATTTAGTTCGTCCGGATTACATGACTAATGATGCTGTTGGCGACGTTAAGGCGTGTTCTGTGAAAAAGGATATTCCTTTTCGTGCCGACCAGCTTGAAGGATACTTAGGTGTTGAGCGCGAGACTGGAAAAAAATCTTTTCATGTATTTTATTTACATAACGGAGTTGATGGAAGGTCTAAAGATAGAGATGCTCGCGATATGGCAATGTCTTTAGCTTGCAGAGTTTTGGGTGCTTTACATGTGCCTGCTTCGCTTGCAGTGCTGTGCTGTAACGCTGC
>JBBTAH010000016.1:0-7549 GCA_038044285.1 Nanobdellota archaeon
TGATGTTGATGATGGCGAGGATAAAATGGAACTGGCTGCCCAAAAAGAGGGAAGAACAGCTCATGAAATTGCTAATTTTTATTTTAGGGAATTTGTTAATGATTTTGAAAAATTAAATATTTTAAAACCGAGTATTTGGTGTTGGGCAACAAAGCATATTAAAGAGCAAATAGAATTTATCAAGAAATTGGAGAAAAAAGGATTTACTTACAAGACCAGAGACGGAATTTATTTTGATTCTTCCAAATTTAAAAATTACGGAAAACTTGCAATGCTTAAAGTTGAAGGGCTCAAGGCTGGAAAAAGAATTGCTGTTGGGGGCAAAAAACATAAAACAGATTTTGCTTTGTGGAAATTTTCTTCAGAATCTGGAAAAAGACAGCAGGAATGGAAGTCTCCCTGGGGTATTGGTTTTCCGGGTTGGCATATTGAGTGTTCAGCAATGAGTATGAAATATTTGGGAAAGCATTTTGACATTCATACTGGCGGGGAGGACCACATTCCAGTTCACCACACAAATGAAATCGCGCAGTCAGAAGCAGCAACAGGAAAGAAATTTGTGAATTACTGGATGCATGGATATTACTTGCTTAATGCTTCTGGTGGAAAGGTAAGTAAGAGCACCGGAGGACTTTATACTATTTCTGAATTAACTGAGTTAGGTTACGAACCTTTATATTACAGATATCTTTGCTTGCAAACTCATTATAGAAAACAATTGCGTTTTAGTTTAAGTGCATTAGATGCCGCTAAAAATGCTTACGAGAAAATAAAAAGAAAAATTGTTGAATTGAAAAAAGAAAAACATAAAGGCATTGATAGTACAAAAGAACATAGCATGCAATTTTTAGGAGCTATTAATGATGATTTAAATATGCCGCGTGCCTTGGATATTTTTTGGAAAGTTCTTGATGATAAAGATTTGGATGTTAAGGTTAAACAAAAGCTGCTTGAGAGGTTTGATGGTGTCCTAGGGATAGGGATTAAGAATATGAAAGAGGAAAGAATTAAAATTCCCAAAGAAATTTTAGAGCTTGTAAAAGAAAGGGAAAAATTGAGGGAAGCTAAGCTGTGGGTTGAGGCAGATATGTTTAGGGATAGAATTAGAGAAAAAGGATTTGTTGTTGAAGACAGGGCTGAAGGGTCTAAGTTGAGGAAGATTTAATTTATTCCAAACCAGCTTTTCTTTTTCTTTCTTTGATGTAATCGTGAAGAGTTGTTTTTTCCGGGAATCTTTCTAGTTGGTTATATATGAATCCTGCAACTAGGTCTGTGAGAGCTGCACTTTGTTGAGCTATTGTTTGCGTTAATGCCTTTCCTTTTGGAGTGTATGCTTCTGCACCTGAGATCGCTGCTGCATCGAATAATTCCCTTCCGCGCATGGCCATAAATCCTAGCGGAGCTATTTGCCTGAATCTTTGTGGGTATCTTTCTGCTATGTTCAACAGTTCACGTGCTTTTTCAGGATTTTCGCCTACGTAACCCCTAGTTGCTTCTTCAATATGGTGCTCAATTTCTATGCCTTGCTGTCTAAATGCAGATAAGAGATGGCTAATCATCCTGAAGTCGTTTGGTGTTTTTGGGTAAAACATTGTATTTTATGGATTTTGAGACTGTTTTTAAGGTTTTGTTTTTCTTCAGGAGCGCTGTATTTGATACATAAATGTTTAAAAGGTTGATAATTATATTTGTCTTATGAAGAGATTGTTTGTTATTTTGTTATTTGGATTTTTATTTATTGGTTTTGTTTCTGCTGTTCCTATTTTTAGCGATGGATTTGAGAGCGGGAATTTGAATGGATGGGAAATTATTACTGCAACAGGAGCAGATTCTTGGAATGCAAGTTCATTAAATCCTCCATTTGGAAATTGGACTGCCAGAGCGAGACCGCAGTATAATTTGACTGGGCCTGCAAGTATTATGCAGAGAAATGTAAGCACGGTTGGATACGGGAATATCACTTTTAGTTACTGGAGAAGATTGGCTGGTCTTGACATTAGTGATGAATTTAAAACTAGCTGGTTTGATGGAATTAATTGGATAACTGCTGAAGAAACAGGCAATACTCCTGTTACTAATACTAGTTGGATATTTAAGAGTTTTACTTTGCCAAATTTTGCCAATAATAATTTAGATTTCGGAATTAGATTTGAATGCACTGCTAATCAGCCGGATGAAGATTGTAGGGTTGATAATGTTAATATACAAGGGGATGCGCTCTCTGTCGGAAGCGGGAATTATTTTGGTTATCTTAATTATATTCCTGGATATGACTATTATTTTTACATTAATAATAGCAATGATCATATAAGTTTTAGCGGTGCCAATCAAAGCAACCAGTATGATTATTATGATATTCCATTTGACATTTTAAACAGGTTTGTTAAAAGAATAAATTATGTTTGGTTTTATGGATGGTTTGACAGTCAGAATTTGTATGTCAATCAATATATTGGTGCTGGGGATAATTATTATGCTAATGCAACTGAAACTTCGCCGGGCGTCTTCGATGGGCAGTTTATTCTTAATAGCTCTTACTTGCCCGCAGTTGTTGTGAATGTTAGTGTTAACACGATTTACAATGTTAGTACGTTCGCTCCTATTGGTTATCTTGGCATGATTACTCTTGCACAAATTGATTCGGTATGGGGCGCGGCTGCTCATGTTTACGATCCATTTTTATTCCAGACTCAGCTTGTACAGAATGCCAGCCAAAATTATATTAACGTTGAATTATGGATTAAAGAAGACTTAGGAACTAATGGTTTAAGTCCTCGATGGACTTCGCCGCTTTGGGCTGTTTAATTGCTGTTGTGATTTTTCTTTTGTAATTCCTGAATGGATTTTATAACTCTTAGATCTGGCGAAAGAATGTAAACGTGGTCATCGTGCGAGCGGACTGCGCGGTAAATTCTTTGCAGGAACTCCCGATAAGCTTTGTCGCGGTAAAATTCCCAGAAATGTGTTGGATGTGTTTTTTTAAGTATTGTCCAAAATGTGTCTGAGATATTTGGATTTGGGTATTTTGTGAAGATTATGCTGTTGCACATTTCACCAGGGAAGTCGATTCCGCGAGAGCATTTTGTTGTGAAGAGCTTGTCGTTGAGACCTTGCTTGAATATTGCCACTGCTTTTCCTGTTTTGTCTTCTTCTTGGAGATGTCTTAATTGTTCTTGTGAAGTTAGTTGGTTTAGATGGTGTTTTATTTTCTCTTCTTCTGTTGGCAAATCTTGAAACGCGTTGACGTGAATTAGTGTTGGGCGTTTTGCTTTTTCAACTATTTGATTTAATGCTTTTAGATAATTTTCGCGTGAATGACTTCCATCGCTGAAATTAGAGTAACGGCAATCGCGCTCTTTTCCAGTCATGACTATTTCTATTGCTCCCTGATGCATGGCTTCTGCTTCAACTTTCTTGAAATTTTTTATGTTGAAAATGTGCTTGAGCACATTTTCTGCGTGAAGTGTGCCAGACATGAAAACTAAAGACTTGTTTTTATCCAATAGCTCTTGGATTTTTGGAGCGAGATTTGTGCTTACTAATTTAACATATAGATTTTCTTCTTCTTTTCGGTATGTTAGATATATATCTTCTGTTAAGTCTGCGAAGTCGTTTGCCAGCTCAAGAGTCTTGTTTGCGTAACTGTTTTCATCTAAGAGGATTTCTGCTTCTAATTCTTTGTCTTTTTCTATTAATTTAAGGATTTTCGTCAAGTTTGTCTCACCGATATGGAAAACTTGGGATTCGTCTATGCCGAGAACGCGCTTGTTCTGCTCTTCAAATTTTAATAGTTCAAGAATCTTGCTTATTGTTTCGCGCGTTGTTATATTTTCTGGAATTAGGCTTGCTAAACTGGCTGCTAATCTTGTTAGATTAATTTCTTCCTGCTGAAATAAGCTGTCAAGAAATTCATCAGCTTCATCGATGATTTCTACTTCTGTTGCAGGTTTTCTTCCGATTGCTAATTCTGCTTTGTATTTTGCTGCGTTGAAAATAATTATGTCTGCGTTTTTGTATGCTAAATACTGGTCGTAGTAAGAGCAGCCAGGTTTCCTATGATAAAACGTGTATTCTCGGTTGTTGCATCCTTCGTATTTTATTTTTTTTGCGTCCTTTAATTGATTGAGATCATAGCTTGACGGGACAATCGGGCTCCAGTATGGATTTGCCGGCGCGACTGAAAGCCGGCGTATATGTTTTAAGTCTGGGATTTCCCGGCCGACGACGAATGGGTTGCTTTGAAAGTATTCTGCTAACTTAGGATAATTTTTTTCTGTTATTTTTATGTTTTCTGGAAGCTCGGGATTTGCGCAGGATATTCCGGGATTTATCAGCGAGTCGTGATTTTCTCTTCCAGTAAGGACTGCTATTTTCATTTTCTGGCCATTTTTTTTAAAGAGGAATTTCTTGCTTGTGTAATCATCTTCGTATTGTTTTTGCAGGGCTTTCACCGGGACAACGATGGAGGTTTTTCCTAAAACACGTGCGATGTTAAGTGCAATCGCAGATTTGCCTGTGCCGCATGCGCCGTGCAGGAAAATTATTTTTTCATTGTTTTTGATTAAATTTATTATTTCTTTTACTACATCTGTTTGTGTTTTGCCGTTTGAAAACTTTAATGGAGAGATTTTGCCGTTTTCATCGTTGAGATCCCAGTAATCTTCTGTGAAAATGTTTTCTGTTTTAGACTTTTCTTCTTTTAGGAAAATTAAATTTTCTGATTTTTTTAAGTTTATTTGTTGTGAGATTTCAAATACTTCTTCTTTTGGCCGCCACGAGTTTGGAGCGTTTGTCGTTATACTTTGCAGACGATTTTGGTCACTTCTTTTTATCATGCTTTCGTTTTTAGTTGGGCGGTTTTATAGATGTTTGTACTTAAACTAAGATTGAAGTTTTGTTGTTAAGCTATAAAACCATAGCGTTCGTTGTATGCGTCACGGGATGCTGTGAGGATTTCTTGTGTTTCTGCTGGCAGTTGTGCTCTGCTGCCTAACTCAACGTGCTCTTTCCATTCTAGTATTCTATGTGTTTTTCTTCCCTGACTTTTAATATTCTGGAGTAATTTTCCAAGTCCTCTTCTTCTTTTTCTTGCGATTGCTATAATTTCTGTTCTGGCATGAGGAAGACCAGCTTCTGGGGGATTGCGCGAAAATAATGCTCTTAGTAATCCTGTTTGCTGGTCAACAATTCCAAAAACTCTTGTAGTCGCTTCGTCTGGACTCGGCAGTCTCCCGTAGCCCCAATGCGCACCATTCAAAGCTGAATCTAAATATTTTCCAAGTTCTCTTACATTATACTCAATCGTTTCTTGTCTATCCATGTTGTTGCTTGAAAAAAGTCAATTTATAAAGGTTTCTATTATATTTTTCGTTGCAATAATATTTAAATAAGCAATTGTTGTTTTTTGTTTATGAAATTAATGGTTATTTTGTTTGGAATTTTCAGTGTTCTTGCTTTTGTAGCCATTGCTTCTGCTGATTATACTGGATATTTACCATATATGACTATATCTAGCGGAAATCCGTTTGATTATACTTTCAATGTTTCTATTGATGAAACTGCTCGGACAATGACTTTTACTGGAATAGAAAATCCGCTTGATGTGATTAACGTTAACTATGATGAGACTGACCATTTTACGAAGAGGATAAACTGGGTTTGGTTTGACGGATGGATGAATAATAATGAGTTGTCTATAAACCAATATATTGGCACTGGTGCCATTCATGTTGGCGCTGCTACTCAAGTTGCAAATGGAGTTTATCAGGCGCAGATAAATCTTCCTACTGTTCCTTATTTTGGGATTCCGCTGAACATGGATTTTATAGTTAGAATTGATACTGTTAATGGTGTTGTTCACGGGTGGCCTGTTGGTTATCCTGCTCTTGTTTTTGAGGCAGAATGGGATTCACAATATGATGTTGCTGGATATGCGTTTGGGCCTTTTTTGATGCAGGCGCGTTTGGTTAATAATAATCAGCAGATAGAGTTAGAGGAGTGGATGAAAGAAGATATTTCTACTACAGGATTGAATCCGAAATGGGTTGTGCCTTTGACGCCGGGGCTTCTTAGCCAATTTATTGGATTAAGTAGCTCAGGTGGTGGAAGTAGCGGGAACAATGCAGCAGATGCTGCAAATAGTGTTGAACAACCTTCTAATGTTAAAGCAGATGTTATTAGTGATTTAACAGTTCAGGATGCTTTAGCTGTTGATTGAATTTTTAGCTACTGAAATAATTATAGCAATTTATTGTAAATTATATTTGTTCAATGTGGGGAATTAATAATAATTTATTGGATGGGATTTTGATGGATTCTTTGGTAAATTTATTTTGATGTTTTTTGGATAGATTTATAAATGCCATTATTGCCCGCTGCTTATGGATTTGCCTTGGAAGAGTCATGAGAGTAATTCTTTTGTAACTAATGTTGGCCTGATAACTTCGCGTAACGAAGGCAGAGACAATATCATGTCTGCTGAATGGACGCACCATATTTCTTATTCTCCAGGAATAATCGCTGTTTCCATAAGTAAAGATAATAATACAACTGCTAAGAATATTGCAAAAACTAAAGTTTTTGGTGTTTCTATTGTTGCTGAAGATCAGAACGTTATTGCCAGCAAGGCCGGCGACTATGAGGGCTATCTCGTTGATAAGATTTCTGCTTTAAGAGATTTGGGCTTTAGTTTCATTAGGGGCAAGGAGACTGGTGTTTATCTTGTTGAGGGTTCAGTCTTGCAGCTTGAATGTAAGCTTGTTAATATAATAGATTCAGGAAGCCACAATTTATTTATTGGAGAAGTTGTTTCTGCTAAACTTGTTGATAAAAAACCGTTGATAATGCATGGCGGTAAATTCTGGAGATTCGGGGAACAGATTCATAAGTCTGCCCAGAATGAATTAGATAGAATTAACCAGATTTTTGATAAGTATAAACTTAATTGAGTTATAGAAATGTTTTAAAGGTTGTTTATTTTTGTGAATTTGTGCGGGTGTGCCGGAGCGGTCAAACGGGCTGCCTTGAGGTGGCAGTAGCTTAGTGCTTGCTTAGGTTCGATTCCTAACACCCGCATTTCGTAGATTTTATTATTCGATAATTATTTAAAGTAATTTATTTTTATTATCTTATGAAAAGATTATTTGTTTTTATTTTATTTATATTAGTTATCCAGTCTACTTTTGCAGCTAGTGATGACCAAAGAACTATCGGAGATTTAAACGCTCCAATTAGAGTTGATATGCCTATTGATTTTAGAGACTCTGGCTCTTGGTATTTTGGACAATATCTTAGTTTGAAGGAGAATTATATTCTTCCAGGAAAAGCTAAAATTGTTGTGCACTACACTTTTTCAACTACATTTGATGAGCAAGGGAGAATTGACGAGAGCCAGAGAAGAATTGCTGAAGGTTATGCTGTTGCTGTTGAATGCGCTGCTGAACAGGGAAATGTTGAAAAATATATTGACTCTTTGTATTCTATTTGGACTCCTTACTATGATGATACTGGGCGGCTTACTTCAATATTTAGTCAACGTGATGAGCCCTAT
>JBBTAH010000017.1:0-1519 GCA_038044285.1 Nanobdellota archaeon
CAAAATTTACCGACGGAGAAACATCAACCAAATATCCAGTAACTCCAACATTATCTGTCGCCGCACCCCAACTTAATTGAATAGTGTCAGAATCAATTACCGATGTGCTTGCTTGTGAAACCGCGGAAGGCGGAGTAGAATCAATAAGCGGAGTAACTGTAAAAATGACTTGCGATGTTCTAGTAATTCCGCCTCCAGATGCAGTAATTAAGATTGTGTGTTGTTGCAAAGGCGTAGATATTGAAGTTGTTAAATATATTGTAGCACTGCACGTAACTGTGCAGGATTGCGGAGTGATGGTTGCAGTGACTCCCGGAGGCAAAGTCCCGACAGAAAAAGTAATTGGCTGGGCATTTCCACTGACAAGGTTTGCAGTAACTAAAATAGGCAAGCTGTTTCCTTGGCTGACTGAAGGAGGGTTGCTTGCTAACAAACTAAAATCAAAAGGCGCTGTTTGCTGCAGCGTCGTAGCAGAAACAACTTGACTGTAGGTTCCCAAATTTCCTGCAGCGTCCCTTGCCCTAACACGAGAATAATAAATTGTCCCAGGAATCAATCCAGAAACAGTCGTGCTCAAAACATTTCCGACATTATTATCCTGCCATCCCGCGACATAACTGGCAAAATTTACCGACGGAGAAACATCAACCAAATATCCAGTAACTCCAACATTATCCGTTGCCGCACCCCACACAAGTTGAATCTGATTTTGGTTTAAAGTAGAACTGTAATGGCTGGAGGGCGCACTCGGAGGTGTGCTGTCAGAAACGCTTAAAATAAAAGTCGTCGTTCTACTTAGACCTCCACCATTTCCGGCAACACTAATTTGATAATTCCCGGCAGGTGTTGAAGGAGTTGTTGTTATAGTAAGCTGCACATTGCAATTAGGCGTGCACGACACACTGTTAAAATAATGAGAGGTTCCCTGCGGCAGCCCACTAACAGAAAAAGCAACAAGCTGCGAAGTTCCGCTAACAAGATTAGCTGTAACTGTATTAGTAGAAGAAGCCCCCTGGATTAAATTCATGTTTCCAGTATTTGACAAAGAAAAATCAAATTGTTGCGGGTTAGGTAGCTGAGTCAGAGTAAAAGTAACTATCCTTCTTACTAAGTCTCTGTCAAGATTTGGTTCAGCGCTATTCGGATTCTTTTTTGTATAATATAAATAAGGGGTTTGTCCAGTGACTTCAAAATTCATAGAAGTAGTCTCTTCAAGTAGTGAAGGATATAAATGCCACTGTCCTCCGCCAGGTCCCTGCGCTGCAGAAGTCCAAGGAACAATTGCCGGCATCAGTAGTTGCGGAGGATCCCAGTTTAAAAGGTCGTTAGAAAGTGAGAAATAAAAACCATGTCCTGGATTTGAAGGATTATCCCAGACTCCAAGCATAATATACTTTCCTAGATAAGAGTTATACGTTAGGCTGTTCGTAAATTTAAGAAGATTTAATTGAGAAATAGGTTGGCATAAATGATTCAAAGGATTTGTCCAAATCATCATTTTTCATTCCTGTAATTTCGA
>JBBTAH010000017.1:1529-5429 GCA_038044285.1 Nanobdellota archaeon
GATTTACAGGTATATTATTGAATCCAGTCCCATCCCAAAATCTCCAGCTGGTAGGGTTAGCGATATTTTCTGTGCGCATCGGGCACGCCCCCCAAGTCTGAACATTCTGGTAAGGTTCAACTTGTAAAAACGAATAGTAGTATCCGTCTTTATAAATAATATTACTCGGAGCAAAATATCCATATGGAGCTCCAGAGTTAGCATTACCAGTATATTGATAAGGTAGTGGTGCGATCAAATGGCTAGGAGAAGTAGTCTGCGTATACGTGGCTCCAGCATTGCTTGAAGTCGCAAAGGTTATCGCATTAAACCAGCATGAAGTCCAAGTTGTGCAAGAAGAATAATAAGGAGACAAAGGGTAACTATAACCGTGATATTCATTATGGACAAGAGCATAAATTGTTTGGCCATCAAATGTATAGGGCGCAGTAATCCATTCGTGATCATTATACTGAGAGGGGTCTGGATTCGAACTTGAACTTAAAATAATTGGGCAGGCGCGGGCAATAGTGTTTAAACTGCTTCCGATAAATCTCCTGTTAGTGTAATGCGTTGCTATTAATTGTATGTTTCCATTAATATCTCTAAATGCTCTCGCAGGAAGGTCAGGAATATCACCTGCAGTACATTTTTGAGTCGTCCAGTTAAAAACAATTTCTTCAGGCCCTAAAGAAACTGAAATCTGCTGCGCAGAAACTATTTGAAAAAATAGCACAAGAAATAACGCAAAAAACCACACTCTTTTCATCCCAAAACCAAATCATCTCGCAATATAAACTTAACCAGAACGCCACTGTCCGGAATACTTCAATTTGAGCAAAGCGAAAATTGGAGTCACCGATTCGTCATCAGACGAATCGAGTGCTTCGATTCCGGGAAAAACGCCTGCGCCCGGAATCGAACCGGGATATCCCGAAGGAAACTAGTTCTCAAGACTAGCGGAGTACCATTGTCCCACACAGGCACATAATTAAACCTTCAAAGTGACTTTTAAACTTTATCTAAATATTAATTATACTTTCTCATAAAATCCAAAATCAGCTCAATTTTTTTCTGTGCGTTTTTAGTTCTACCGCGCTCGCCAAGCAAAGCATGAGCAAAAGCTTCGGCCATATCTTCTTGCCACAAAAGCGAATTGTCCGTCTGTTCAACAGAAGCAGCGTAATCATTGGCAGCTTTTTTTATATCATCTCTATCTGTAAACTCTTTAGTTCTTCTGATCGCTTCATCATATAATTTAATCTCTTCTTCATCTTTGGCAATTCCCTCTTTCATCTCAGTGATTTTATTTCCCATATTTATTCTAGACTCAATTAATTTTTTTCTTCTTTCTTTGTCTTCATCAGTCAAAGAAACTTTTCCATCAATTTTCTCAATTTGTTTAGAAACATCTTCCATTACAGACACGCCAATCCCAAGCAAACTTTGCGTGCCGTCAATACTTTCCTTATTTATACTCTTTGACGATTCAAACCGCGCTACAATTTCAGGTAATTTTGCCAGAAATCCATTAACAGGATTTTTTAAACCAGTCCTTGCAAGCTCAGAACGATTCATAGAATAATTTGTCAGATAATCCTCTTCACTTTCACTAAGCTCTCTAAATCTTCCAGAAATTGGTCTAGTCAAAGCTCTATTATCAAAATCAATTAAATGTCCAACTTCATGCGCCAAAGTTTCTAAAGAAGATCTTCTGTCCGTAGAAACACCAGTCCAATAAACAATATCAAAACCATCTTCATCATCTTTTATTTGCGTATGCTTTCTAATCCTATTCAAGAACTCTTCAAGAATCTCGCCGCTGGCCCAGCTGTTAGCTTTCTTACGAACATCGTTTATTGCATCAGAAGCAAATTCAGTCAATTCATCCTTGCCAGAATTTTTTTCTCCGATTCCATCATAAACTTCGTAAACAAACCTACCAACGCTCCCAACATATTTTTCTAGGTCTTTAATATTTGGATGCGCTCTTCCCAAAAAAGGATTGACTCTCGGCTCAAGTTCAAATAATCTAGGATATAATTCAAAAACCTTCAAAGATTCATCTTCATCATTAAGTTTCTTAATTCTTTCAATTAGTTCCTCAAACTCACTCTTCTCTTCAGGCGTAGCATTATATCCTTTAACCTTTACAAAAACCGGTTCCAATCTATCGATTAATTTATGATTGACAGAATTATATCTTCTGACAACTTCCTGTGCAATTTTGATTTCATCATCATTGAATCCTACAAAAATACTTCCGCTATTTTCCTTTCTTTTAATTGCATCTAACACGTTTTCATAACTTTTGATTTTATCAGGAAATGCGCCGAAATATACTCGACCATTTCCGAGGTCTCTAGCTCCATAAGAAACTTGGGTTTTTTCCTTAAGCGGCTCAGATCCGATTTTAGTAGAGCACCCACTACCAAATAACAATAAGGCACTTAGCCCGGCAGACGCGAGTAAATTTCTAATTCTTCCCATAAAAAAATGCTCTAAAACGCATTTATAAATGTTAGCAAAACTAAGAAAAATCTCTTCAGCTAAAAATAAAAAACAAAATCAGCCGAAGAGTGATGCCAGTCCAGCTGCAGATTCAGAAGGTTTCTCTTCTTTCTTTTCTTCTTTTGCAGGTGCAGCTGATGCAGCTCCGGCAGAAGGTGCAGCTACGGCGATATTTGCATTTTCAAGCTCCGCGCCGATGTCAACGCCATGCAAACTCGCAATTAATGCTTTTAGTTTTGAATCGTCAACTTGGCTTCCAGTTGCGTGAATAACTTTTTTCAAGTTATCCTCGTTAACAGGATGTCCGAGCTTGTGCAATAACAATGCTCCGTAGATGTATTCCATTACGCGCCCTCCTTTGCAGTTTGATCGTTATATATTTTAGATAAAGCCTTTTCTTCAGCAGCAGCTTTAGTAATGAAGTACTTTATCGTCTTTTCGGTCGGATATTTTACAGCAATCGCAAAACCCAGCGCTTTGCGTATCATTTCTTTAACAATCTCAAGAGTTCCGGCCTTGTCAATTACAATTTCAGAATAAATTTTATCTTCTTTGCCGTCATAAGCTGCGATAGGAATGAATCCTACTTTCATCGGACTGACATTAAGTTTTCCAAGAACACTTGCGACATTTGCCTTTATCGCCTCACCTTTCCTAACAACAACAGCGCCCCGGATTATTTCCAATTTTCCTTCAGCCACTTTAACTTTCAAACCTACCCCGCTCAATTCAGATATCGCCGGACCAGCAACTAGTTCTGTCGGTCCCGGTTCAACTTCAATATCTTCCGGCGCAATGTCTCCAGTTTTCGCGCGTCTAGAGCTTTGAAAGTCCACTAACATACTCGATAATTCAAACGGCTCAATGTCCGAAAAAAGCAAAACATAATCTGCCCGAAGATAATTTTTCAAGTTCTGCAAAGCTCCTTTTTCAGTCGCTTCAATCGCCTTTGAAATCGTGCTCTTTTTCGCAACCTTAAGTTCAGCAGCACCACGTAATTTCTTTTTTATTTCGTGAAACTGCATTCCCGGCAGTCCTTTGGATGATGCCAGCAAAACCGTTCTATTGCGTTGCATCATCAGTGCAAGCTCCCTAACCATTCTCTTCTTCGCCTCGGAAACAGTGCTTATTTTCTCGCCAGTCATTTGATTTGTACCTCAACAGGTTTTGTCATCGTAAACTTTACTAAAACATTCTTTACATTGTCTTTCTTAGTCGGCAAAGCATTCACAAGCCCGCTGTAAATTGAGCGCACATTCTCCGAAATCTGCTCGTCACTCATATCTGTTTTTCCAACGGCAATCTTAACGCTCCCCTCGCGAATTCTTATTTTTGCAGACTTGTCCACTTTATTCAGTGTGTTTCTTATTTCTTCAGGAGTGTCATGCATCATAATTCCAAGCTGCGGCG
>JBBTAH010000018.1:0-19686 GCA_038044285.1 Nanobdellota archaeon
CTCAAAAAATTCCCGCCCAAAAATTTAATCCGTGAAATATCAACGACGTCATATTTTGAAGCCAGTTTCAAATAATCAGAAAAAGCAGAAATTCTCTCAACCCGAGTAATCTCTTTTTCTTTCCCTGTCTTCAAGTACCTCAAAATCTCTCTAAAAATAAAAGGATTTCCAATAGCTGCTGAAGCAATCATCGCTCCATCAGCAATTTCCAGCATCTCCGAAGCTGTTTTTCCATTTACAACGCCGCCATTCCCAACAACAGGAATTCCAACCTCGCGTTTAACACGAGAAATCCATTTCCAGTCGGGCGGCTCGCTCGATTTCTGCGAAGCAGTCCGTGCATGAACAGTCAGCAAATCCGCGCCGGCTTTCTCAATTTTTTTAGAAACCTCAACAACATTATTATTCGTAAAACCAAGACGAATCTTTGCAGTCACAACTAAACCAGCATCTTTCAAAACTCTAATCATCTCAGCAATTTTGTCAGGAGTCCTAAGCAAGTAACTTCCAGCTTCATTCCCAACAATTCTAGAAGAAGGACACCCGCAATTTATATCTACAACATCAAATCTGCTATGAGATGTTGGAGAGACAGAAAATTTGCGATTTTCTGTATCAATCAATTCATAATCATGCAAAGCCACGAGCTTGCTCAATCTCAGAAAATCTGAAACATTATTCCCAGTAACCTGCAAACCTAAAGGCCTATCTCCATTGCCGCCAATAACCATCAATTTTTTCGTAGAGGCATTCTCATGCAAAATGGCATCGACATAAATCATTTCAGTATAGGCCATTGAAGCTCCTTGCTTGCGACACAAAATTCTAAAAGCACAATCTGTAACATCAACCATCGGCGATAAAAGCAATGAATTATTCAAGACAATCTTGCCAATTTTTAAATGAGCCATGCTAAAATAAATATTAATTATTAACGTGGCGCTGAAGCCCCTTCCAACTTCACATCGTTGTCCGCTAAAGTGCGGTAAACTCGCTCAGCATATTCTCGCGCAAAATCCGCATCGCGCCAATAAACATTTGCATAATCAGAAACAGAAGACTGACCATTTGAGTGAAAATATTTAGATTCCACAAATATCCTGCCAACAAGTTTCCGCGGTAAAGGTACTACTAAAAGCCGACGATGAGCAAAAACAGAAACGCTCGCCCTATAAACAAATCTTCCAATTTTGTCAACTTCTACAGAAACAGAATAAGGCTTCTCAAATAAAGATTCTAAAGCAGCAACGCACGGTCTTGGCTTGATTCCCATTTACAAAACAACAAATAACTTTATATAAGCATTATTATTCACAGAAATATGGAAAAAGACATAGATAAGATACCTAAAAATCAAGACACAGATATAATAATCAGAGTAGATGACTTCGGCGGCAAAAGAGGAATAACAATCCGCGAATTCGTAAAATCCGAAAGATACACCGGCTTCACAAAGGCAGGCACGCGAATTCCGGCCGAATATTTCAAAGCATTCAAAGCAGCGATAAATTCAATAGACGAAAAAGAATTAGCCGAAGCCATTGTTCAAACAGCAGAAACTCCGCAAAAACAGCCGGAAGCAAAACAGCAAAAAACACTAGCAGGTAAAACGTCATCAAAGCCAAATTACGAAGAAACTGAAATGTGACATTTCCATTAATATACTAAAAATTAGATTATAAGCAAGCCACTATTCAAATTTATCTTCTAGTTTCTGAAGAATAGCAAGAAGTTTGCTCCTCTGTTCTGGCGGTAATTTTATGCGCCTTTCATCAAATAAAAGTTCTCTACGTCCTGTTCGTTCATTGCAGGTATATAAATCCCAGATTATGGTAAAAGTTCCATTTTTTAGCACCTCATATCTCAATTCTGCATATGCTTCTCTGCCGTTTATTAACCTTGTTGGGCTTTTCCCTAACCTTCCGCGTTTAAGTATAGAATTTTGATATTCTGCTGATCTTTTTCTCTTGTATGCTTCCTCACTCATATCTTCTGTTCTCATCATCATTATAATTTCAGAGTTTATTTTAAATATTATTATACTGAAAAATATCAACACAATTCCCTATCCTCTCTCAAATCAACCCACTCCTCTCCAAAAGTCACAAACCCACTAATAGGAACAAGTCCCACAACTTCAGAACCAGAACAAGTCACTAGAAAATCCTGGCACGTCCGCCCGGAACAAAAAGCTCTAGTCAAAGTTCTATCAAAATCAAAACTATCCAAATCACGAACAACTAAATTATTATTAATTAATAAAATCGTAATAACAATCACCGATAATCCAAGAAATAAAAAAGCAAATCTCATTATTTATCAAAATCGTTAACCTTTAAAAGCATCATTAAACTCCAAAATATATGATACGCCAACCAATAATCACCGTCGCAGGTCATGTTGACCATGGAAAAACAAGCATACTAGATGCATTCAGAGGCACGTCTCTTCAAGAGCATGAAGCCGGCGGAATAACACAAAAAATTTCCTTTACAAAATATCCGTTTGAACAAATAAAAAAAATCTGCCCTTTGATTGAAAAAACAAAAATAGATTTGAAAATCCCGGGATTTTTATTCATAGACACCCCCGGCCATGCAGCTTTCACAAACCTAAGAAAACGCGGTGGTTCGCTGGCAGATTTAGCAATCCTAGTTGTAGATATAAAAGACGGAATAAAGCCGCAAACAGCAGAAGTAATCTCAATCCTAAAATCAAACAAAACACCTTTTGTAATAGCATTAAACAAAGTAGATACTCTCTCCGGCTGGCACAAAAAATCTTCAATAAAAGAATCAATTGAAAATCTTGCACAGCACACCAAAGAAGAATTTGAAATATCTTTAGGCACATTTCAGGCATCCCTTCAAAGCCAAGGTTTTGACAGCGAATTATTTTATGATATCTCTGACTTCACAAAAAAAATAGCGATAGTCCCGTGTTCAGCAAGAACAAAAGAAGGAATTTCAGAATTGCTATTTGTTCTCTGCGGCCTCTCTCAGAAATTCCTCATAGACAGGTTAAAAATTTCAAACGAAACTAAAGGAGTATTATTAGAAATAAAAAAAGAGAAATCAATGGAAACAGTTGAAGCAATAATTTATGACGGTATCTTACGTGAAGGAGATGACCTCGCAATCGCGACTCTGGCAGGAAATCCAATTATTGCAAAAATACGAGGGATTGAAGAAGTTCTCCCGTTAAGCACAAAATTCAAATCAACAAAAGAAGCAAAAGCAGCAACAGGACTACGTCTGCAATTAACTAACAAAGAAGGAATACTTTCAGGAATGCCATTCCAAAAAATTGACAACAACCTAAAAGAGCTGACAGAAAAATTCAAGAAAGAATTCCTTAACGCAGTCCAAACCGATAAAGAAGGAATAATAATAAAAGCAGATTCATTGGGAAGTCTTGAAGCACTAGCCACTTTGTTGAAACAGTCAAACATTAAAATAGTAAAAGCGGGCATTGGCCCTATCGGCAAAACAGACATCGTCGCAGCAAAAGCAAACCTTGAGCTGAATCCTTTAAACGCAATAATCATAGGATTCAACGTCCAACATGAACCGGATTTGCAAATCCAAAAAAACGTGAAAATACTAACAAACGAAGTAGTTTACAAATTAATAGAAGATCTCCAATTATGGCAAAAAGAACGCCATGCAAAAATAGAAAAAGAAAGATTAATGCAACTAGCAACAATCTGTAAATTAGAAATTCTACACCAGTACCAATTTAGAAACTCAAATCCGGCAATATTCGGCATAAGAATTATATCGGGCACATTGCAAAAAAACATCCCTTTAATAAACGAAACCGACGAGCAAATTTCAAGAGTAAAAGCTCTTCAGGCAGACAAGTCTTCAGTAGAAGAAGCAACAGAAGGAATGGAAATAGCAGTATCTCTCTCAGGCGTAAACTTTGAAAGACAATTATCAGACAAAAAATATCTTTACAGCCAGATTTCAGAATCACAATTCAAAGAATTCAAAAAAAATAAAGATTTGCTTACGCAAAGCGAAATAAAAGCCCTTGCAGAAATTGCAGAAATAAAAAGAAAAAAGAAATCTGATTGGGGAAAATAATTAACTCCTACTCTTCCGCTCCCTAATAATTTCCAAATCATGAATATAATGCAATCCAGAAATTGCTCCAGCAAATCCAATCACCAAAGATAAAGGCAATGAAATATATATCCAAACAGGATAAAATATACTCAGCATTAAAGATGGAAGGGCAAACCCTTGAATAAAAGTGGTAAGTTTAGCAATATATCTTGTTGGTGGAAAAACCGAGCCGCTAAACAGCCCAGCCAAAGCAAAAGGCGCGGCAATTATCTCTCGCGTCATAATAAGCAAAATCTGTAGCCCGTGAATTGGCTCAAGTCTTCCTCTAACTCCGAAAATAAAAATCAATGTTAGAGTAGTACCAACCCACAAGAATCTGTCGGCAAACATATCAGCCTTACGCCCAAAATCGTTTGTAATTTTGTACTTGCGCGCAATATATCCGTCAAACCAGTCAGTTATCGCGGCAACAATAAAAACAGAAACTATCAAAACTATGTCGCTGTCAACAACAATCATGTAAGAAATTATAAACGTCAAAACAATCCGCGCGACGTTCAAAAAAGTCGGCACATTCAGCATGTCCTTCGGCAGTGCAACATCATCAATTATCTCGTTCGTTATACGTCCAACATCTTTTATCTTGTCATTAATTTTCTCATCAATATTTCTCACCCTCTTTTTAACAGAATTCATACAAAAACAAGCAATCATAAGTTTAAATGTCTAACGATTAATTGCAAGCTAACATTTAAAAAGCATCATTAAAGCAAAAAAATATGGATCGTTTAGAAAAATTAGGAATTGCATTTTTTATAGCTTGCGCTACAATAGTTGGTTTAGAAGAATCTGGAAATATTGAAAGGGCAAGGCGCGCTGAAGAAACAGCAAAAAGAGAAAGAACAGAATTAGCCAGAAAGTTATACGAAAAAGTGGCTGGTCCAGACGGAATAATGCAAAGAGAAGAATACGACGCATTGCTAAGAGATTTTGGAGTATCAAAAAAAGTTCCAGAAAATCCAATAACAGCAGATGACGATGGAATTACAATAAAATTACAATACGGCTCTGCTCATATAACAGCTGAAAACGCAAGAAAATACTTAAGCAGATAAATAGGCTCTGTTGAAAATCTCAATTTTTATTTGCTATTAATTTAATGCGTAGCATCACCTCCTCGGGGGGGTGGGGGGGTGCAAATCAAAATTGCAAAATTTCCAACTTTTTCAATAGAGCCAGATAAATAGTTAAGTTTTAAAACTCATTTTCTAAATACTTTCATGCCATTCAAAATAAACATGTCAGACAAAGGCAAATCTTGGAAAATAGAAAGTGCCAGTGAAACCCTCATCGGCAAAAAATTAGGAGACACAATTCACGGCAAAGAAATTTCAGAAGATTTAGAAGGCTATGAATTAAAAATAACCGGAGCAAGTGACGTTTCAGGATTCCCCCACAAACCAGGCCTGCAGGGAACAGAAACTAAGCACTTGATTCTCACATACGGCTGGGGAATGCACAAGCGCCCACGAAGAGAAGGCAAAAAAAAGCGCGTAAGTCCAAAAGGTCTTCGTCTAAGAAAATCAGTAAGGGGCCAACAGCTATCAGAAAAAACATCTCAAATTAATCTCACGGTGCTAAAACACGGAGCAAAACCGTTAAAAGAAATATTCCCAGACCAAAACAAGCCAAAAGAAAAACCCACAGAAGCTCAAGCTCCAGCACAATAAAATAATTTAATAAGCTCTAAGAAATATTTACGTCTACTGGAACTGGGCAGCCAGCATCACGAAGTTTTCTCCCCAATTCACCAAAACAAGTTTTAGTAATAGGAAAACGCATGGTGTAATGAAACAGCACACCAGCGGAAGAAGGTTCAGGCGCAGTTATCTTTATTTCTGCTCTAAATCCATAGCTTGTCGCGCCAGAAGTATCTCTCTCCTCAAATACGCGCATCAAAGTAGCATGATAGTTAATGCTCATGAAATCACGCTATAAAATTGCTTATTAAATATTTCTAAACTACCAACAATGCTTTTAAACCCATAAATTCCATAATTATATGCAAGAACTAGACTCCCTTAATGTTATCATAGCAGGCCACATAGATCATGGCAAGACAACTCTTCTGTACAAACTAAGCCGAAAATGGACCGACACGCACTCCGAAGAGTTGAAAAGAGGAATAACAATAAAATTGGGTTATGCAGACATTACAATCTCAAAAGATTCTGACTATAATATTGACAACAAAGGCCCTCCACAAAGAAAGGTCTATTTCATTGACGCGCCAGGCCACGAAATGCTCATGGCAACAATGCTGTCGGGCGCAGCAATTGTCGACGCCGCAATCCTCGTCGTAGCTGCAAACGAAGGAATAAAACCTCAGACAAGAGAGCATTTAATGGCTCTGCAGGCAAAAAATATAAAAAACATACTAATAGTACAGAACAAAATTGATTTAGTCACAAAAGAACAGGCACTCGCTAATTACGAGAATATCAGAAAAGAATTCAAAAACACTATAGCTGAAAATGCACCAATAATCCCAGTATCAGCCCAACAAAACATTAACATAGAAAGAATTTACGAAGCAATTTGCGAAATAAAGGTCAAAGAAAAAGATGAAAAAAACATACCTATATTTTTTGTGGCAAGAAGTTTTGACATTAACAAGCCAGGCACAAAACCCAAAGACCTTCACGGCGCAGTTCTAGGCGGCACCCTAAAAAGCGGCGCGCTAAACTTGGGAGACACGATTGAAATAAAACCAGGCCTGGCGATAAAAGAAGCAAACCAAATAAAATACAAAACAATTAAAACTAAAATATCTTCAATATTCAAAGGCTCTCAAAAAACAGAAAAGCTGACTCCAGGCGGTAGCGCCTCAATAGAAACAGAACTGGACATGGCTCTCAGTAAAAACGATGCATTCTCAGGTTGCATTGTCTCAAAGGAAAGCTTGCTTCCAGAAATAACAACTAAAATAAAAATACACTACAATCTATTCAAGGAAATTCCAGGCGCAATGTCTCAAATTCAGCCAATAAAAATGAGCGAAACATTAATGCTTTCAATAAATACTTCGGTTACGGTCGGCGCAATAACAAAACTATCTCAAAACGAAGCAGAGCTCTCGCTTAAAATTCCAGTTGTCGCGCTGAAAAACAGCAAAGTAGGCATAGCGCGCAACATAAACAATCACTGGCGCCTCATCGGCTATGGAGAAATCATCTAATGACTGCAACAACGTCACACGACTACGTTTTTGAAATAGCTCAAGAAATAAGGGAAAACGACCTCAAAGAATGGAGTGAACGACAAAAGGAATCTTATTGGAGAGAAACAGCCAGAATTTGCGAAACAAAAGGAATTGAGAGAGATCTTATTCAATTAGTATCGAGCCAGCATTTCAAGCAAACAATAGGAAACTCACATATATTCACGCATGCCTTAAAAATTCCTTTTCATGAAGCAGACAAACACTATGGAACAATGCGCGCGGGTGCAGCACATATAATCAGAAAAAGGAATCCAAGTGCATTTAGCGAAATCTCGGCAAAAGCAGAAGCAATATAATAAAAACCAAGTTATAAAATAAATTAATGGAGTACCTCACAAAAACAACCGGTCCTTGCGTCGTCCTAGCGGGCGCAGGCACTGGAAAAACCTACAGCATCATTGAAAAAATAAAATATTTAATTCAAAAAAAAATATATCAACCAAATAAAATAGTTTGCCTTACTTTCTCAAACGAAGCAGTAAATACAATAAGAGAAAGAATGTTTCCGTTTCTAACAGGCAAAGAAGAGC
The DNA here is from genome assembly GCA_038044285.1 of Nanobdellota archaeon. Lineage (GTDB taxonomy): Archaea > Nanobdellota > Nanobdellia > Pacearchaeales > GW2011-AR1 > SICU01. The sequence goes on from JBBTAH010000018.1 coordinate 7,884, forward strand.
CGGTAATCAGAACATTCCATTCATTCTGTGCAGACCTGCTACGAAAACGCGGGGAAAAAATAGGCATAAAGCAGGATTTTAAAATAGTATTGCCAGACGATGGAAAAATACTTATGCACAAATATTTCAAAATACATCCAACTCTTTGCGCGTCCTATATTGAGCAAATCAGCATCCTAAAAGACCTCTGCAAAACAATTGAAAAAACAGAGAGAAAAATAAACGATAGTCTAAAAGATTTAGAGAACCTACTGAAAAAATTAGACGAAATCAACTTCCAATTAAATACAGCGCATTTAAAAAAAATAGATTTAGCAACAAAAGCAAAATTGCAGGAAAAAAAAGAATTTCTGGAGCATGAAATAAAAAAGTGTAAATTTGTACAGGCATGGAAATCTTATGAAAAAATAAAATCTCTAAAAAATGGCCTAGACTATGCAGACTTGAATATCAAAGCACTAGAGCTTTTGAAGAATTTTCCTGAAGTGTCAGAAGAATATGAATACTTAATTATAGATGAATTCCAAGACACAAACAAGCTCCAGTGTGAATTAATAACAAAAATCGCGCCACACAAAAACATAACGATCGTCGGAGACTTGAACCAGTCAATCTACAGGTTTCGCGGAGCATACAAAGACAACTTTAATTTCATAAAAAAAGAGCTAAACATAACAAACAATGATATTTTCAAATTAGACAAGTCCCACCGCTCAACAAACAAAATTTTATCAGTCTCTCATAAATTAATAAAAAATAATTATCCGAATCCAGAGGAATGCTTTGAAGTGAAAAGTGTGCGCAACGAGCAGGGTGACCCAATAGAAATCTACGAGCTGAACAACGCAAAAGAAGAAGCCAGAAAAACAATAGAACTAATAAAAAAAGAAATAGAAAGAAGCACTCCGTTCAAAGAAATCTGCGTTATTTTCAGAACTCACCAGCAAGCCAATTTGTTAAAAAAAGAGCTTGCGTATCAAAGTATCCCATACACAACAATAACAAAAGAATCGTTGCTCAAAACCCCAGCCATAAAAAAAGTTAGAGCATATCTTGTTTTGATAAATAAATTCCAAAACAGCCTTAAAGGTGGTGATAGTTGCTGGTGGGAACTATTCCATTCTGCAGGGCTCTCCAAAAAAGACGAGATCGAATGTACAAAAGAATTGCAAAAACTAAAGGAAAACGAATGCCTCACAAAAGAAATAATAAATAGCGGCCTTTCAAACATTTCAAATGAAGCGAGAAAAAAACTAAACGCAGTCTGCAAAATAATAAAGTCTGTATCAGAACTAAAATCTCCAACCATTGAAACAATAACAAAACTGTATCAGCTTCTCGGATTCCAAAGCGCAGACACAAAAGAAGAACAAGAGCAGATACTCACTCTTGAAAAATTCTATGTGTTTGCAAAAGAATTCAGCGAATCAGAATCACCAGAATTAAGCTTGTTCATGTACCACTTAGATTTGCTTGACGCATTAGGCATTTCAATAGAAGCCCCAGAAATATCAAAAGAAGGAATAAAAATAATGACCAATCACGCAACAAAGGGTCTTGAATACACTTCAGTTATAATGAGCTGCCTGGCTCAGAAAAAATTCCCGATTGAAATAAAAAACAAAAACATAATTTCAATTGAAGAATCAAACGATGATGAAAGTCAGCTCGCAGAAGAGCGACGCCTTTGCTATGTAGGATTCACGCGCGCTAAAAAAAGGCTGTATCTAACTTATGCAAAAGAATACGGCAAGCGCGCGCACGAGCCAAGCCAATTCCTGAAAGAAATAGACTATCAAAACAATCCAAACATTATATTCGTAAAAGATACTTCAAATTCATATCAAGAGCACAAAGAGCTGCCAAAACCGGAAATGCAGGAAGCATCAGAATTAGAACAAAAAGAAATTTCTTTCTCTCCAAGCGCACTTCAAAAGTTTGATGAGTGCCAAAAAAGATACGAGTACAAATATGTCTACAACATGCCAGATCCAACACCTAAATCATGGGGGGCTATAACTCTTGGCAATTTTATCCATAGGGTATTAGAAGAAGGCGTCAAAAAAAATCTAAAAACAATAAAAGAATTTGAGGACTGCGCAAAAATAATCCAAGCAGAAGAATTCAAGGATTCAAACTTGGAAGAAGCGATTCCTATGATTAGAACATTTGTAGGAAGAAATAATGAAAAGTACAACCAAAACTCCATGACAGAACAATGGCTCACAACAAATATTGACGGAATAAAATTCACTGGCTATGCAGACCGCATAGATATTAGCGACGAAGGTGAGGTCACAATCGTTGATTACAAAACAGGAAAATCAGAAATAAAACCAAAATATAGAAATTGGCAGTTAGGTCTTTATGCTCTAGCTGCAAAAAAGTTCGGCATGCCAAAGACGCTCGTTTTAGAAATGCTCCAGAAAGACCATCCTTTGGAATTTGAAATAGATAACAAAGGCATAGCAAAAGAAATACACAGCGCAAAAATACAATTTTCCTTAGAAGAAGTAAAAAAAGAATTAGTGCAAACAGCAAGAGCAATTATTAAAGCAAGGCAAGAAGGCTTCAAGCCCTGCCCATCTGAAAAAAACTGCGATTTTTGTGAAGAGTGGGTTTATTGATTTAGAAGCTGCAGTTTTTTAACAAATAAAAATTCATAAACCTAAAGATTTTCTTAGTTCGTCTTCATCTACCAAAAGGTTATTTTTTATAGATGTATCAATTAAGCTATCAATAGCTATAATTTCATTATCGCTAAAAGAAGTATCATATTCCACACTCTCCTAATCAAAAATAGAATATAAATCTATCTCAGACCCCGTCATCAAATATCTGGAACTCTCCCAGAAAAATACCTCGCAAAAGCCTGCACCAAAAAATCATGATATTGAGGTATATAACTCGCAAAAACACATCTGTCAGTGGCATCTTCGCCAGTCTCAAAATTTCCAGGATAAGTTAAAGTAAAATCCTTGATAATTTCAGCAGCAAGACGAACATCTTCAAAATTCACAACTCCAATTATTCTATGAGAATCATTATTTCCTGGAGCATTCATCGGCCTAGCGCTTTCTTCTCGCGACTCAAAAACAGAAGTCTGCACACAAACATCTAAACAAGATTTACAAGGTGACCTTTCAAAACTTCTACGCAAAGTCGCAACCCGCCACATAAATCCAAAAATAAATATGTCAATTTAAAGATAATTATAATCAAAAGCTACTTTCCCAAATCAAATCTCACAGCAACTTCATTTCCTTTCTCGCTATATTGAAAATCGTCAGCAAAAGTCAGCAGTGAATACATTCCAACTCCTCCCCCATTACAACCTTCTCCTCTGCCAACAGCGTTAGCAACAACTCGCGTTCTGTCATACAAATGCAGCTGTCCGCGCCGCTCAGCAATAACTTTCTCAGAATTAAATCCTCTGCCTTCATCAGCAATACGCGAAACAAAACCACGCGCACCAATATAACTATCTAATTGGATAAACTTTCGCGGGGATTCATGACAAGCAAAACGAGCATTAACCAACAACTCCCAAATAGTTCTATGAATTTCATGCTCGCGCTCTTCGGAAAAAGTAAAATCGCGTGCAAAGAGTTCAGACAAAATTGGATCAAAAAAATCCATTTCCGCAACAGATACTGAAGCGGAAGATGTAAATCTAACCGATGGCCTAACTAAACTACAGCCAGCACACCCAAGCATTTCTTCAAATCGTTCCTTAAAGTTCATGTAAAAATGCGAAAATCGTGCTTTTTAAACTTATAGCAAGGAACAAACATTTATTTAATTTATCACTGCCTGCAAATTTAAAGGTGTATTAGGCACATTAGAAGCAGAAACACATTGGCAATTTGAGCAGGTAAATCCACTAGCACATAATGGAAGAGAAGGCTCGCCACATTGCTCTCCTGGTTCTGCATTTCCATTTCCACAAACAGCTGGAAGCCCAAGGTTAGCTAAGTCTCTGATTATTGTAAGGCCATCAACAGAATCTTTTCCAGATACTTGCGGCTGTAAAACATATTTCAACGCAGCGTCTTTATGGGCTTGCGTAACTCCGATTACAAAAGTTGCCTCATCAATAGATTTGAAAGCAACCGCTGCTTTCTGGCTGACTGCTTTTATTGCTTTGAAAGAAATAGTGTTCGCAGAAATATCATAATCGTAACATAATCCAAAATGTTCCCGAGTTCCTCCTTGTTCACTGTTCGTTAGAGTAGTCATTGCCTTTAGGTTTTCATTACCTGGCGGAACATTTGCCGAAGCAAAGCTCCAAAAATCTGTTCCACTATTAGGGCTGTTTGTAGAAACAACAGTAGGCATTACATGCCTTAATGTAGGAATACCTGATTGTATCTGGAACCCATACTGCCCTCCAATTGCGTAGCCCCCCGCGTTTAATGGATTAGTATGCCATATAGAAGATTCTGTACCAATTCCAAAAGTCGCGTCAGCAACTATTTGCCCGTTTATTGCATTAAAGACATAACGCCCATTAATAATAGCCGGCCCAGAGTATCCTTCAATATAACCAAGTGAAATTTGTTGTGCTCCGCTTCCAATCGTAGCAACCAACGGAGTGTACGTTAAAGTTCCAGCTTGATTAATTCTAAAACTACTAATTAAAGTTCTATCCGCTGTTTCAAGCATGGAAGCAACATAATAGTTAGGATTCTGTTCTGTTCCTGCATTCCATATTATATTTGCGTCCATGTGGTTGCTACTCTGGTCGCAGTTATGTGCGTCTAAAGTAATTAATCCTCCTTGTGCAACAGGAACTTGCGCTCCATAATGGTCAACAATTCCTCCAAGACGGACAAAAGAGCTTCCGCTGACTCTCCACACATCGTTATTAATATATATATCATCGTAAACGCCGGTGCATACCCCAGAGGCATCCTGCCTACAAACTCTTGTGTGGTATCCGCCGTTGCCAAAAAAAGCCGTAGTACAAGTAGGAGCCCCATTGCTTGGGTTGGAGCTTTGAAGGCCAATTTGCGCCACAGGCGTCAGGCTTATAACTCCAGAGGCAGAAAGGCTCAAGTCAAACATGGCCATGTATTCATATACTCTGGTAGTGCCAACTATTCTAATTGATGTTCCCGGTTCTAAAATAATATCACCATTAGTTGTCAATGATAACAAACTTGGTATAGCGCCGCTAAACCAGTCTATGGAAGATATTTTTTGTCCCGCAGCATACTCATTAAAGTTAGTTAAGGCAACGACGTCAATGTTTTGGTGTGCTTCCCAAAATGGGCAAGTTGTCTGACATCCTGAAGGACAAGTTGTTATTGCACAATTAGCGCCCGGTTTAACTACAACATATTTATTTGGATTTGATGGGTCATCATTAATTCTAATAACTAGAAATTGAGGCTTCCGATTATTTATCCCGCCATAGCCGTCCACATACAGAAACTCACTTCCCGTAGAGCCGCTTATTAGTCCAAATCTGTCGCCATTTCCGTATAATAGTTCTTCAACTCCATCGCCAGTAACATCAAAGCACATTACATTAGCCCCATCCATAGCATAAACAGGAAGCGTAGCTCCCGGGGGCAATTGCAAGCTGGGCGTGTTAGTAGTAAATGTTGCGATGCTATTTATAATGTAGGTCTGCACCCAAGAAGTTGTAGTCGTACCGACAGGAGAAGAAATAGTTAGACCACTTAATTTAATCCTAACAAAAAGAATTACAATAGTAATAAAAATTAAAATAATAAACAAAAAAAATAATATTTTACCTCTTTGGCGCATCATAAACAAATAGAATTGATACTTTATAAAAATTAGGAATGTAAAAAATTCATAGTCCTATTTAATCAGGCGCCCGATACTCTGCCCACTTAACTTTTCCATTGAGCACAGCATCTTTAACAGAATTTTCAGTTCCGCTCAATCGCGACTTCCCGCTCTTCACTTCAACAAAAACAATCTCCTTAACATTCTTGTCATCAAGTCCGTTAAACACTACAAAATCAACGGGCTTACCAATAAACTTGCATTCTGTCGGGCTGTATAAAAATCCTGGCAAATAAGGCGCAATCTGTTCTGAAAACTGTCCTGTCAAAACAGCCCGAGATCTAGCAATTGCATCAGCACGATGCTCCGGCAAAGCCGTCCGCCACGCCCGCTCCCGTCGGAAAGTCCCAATCGCATGCCCAATCAAATACCCAACAACTAAAGCCCCAGCAATAGCTAATAAAATAATAATCAGATTATCAACCACCATAAACAAGCAAAATTAAATTAATTAATAAACATATGGATAACTGCGTTGTTTAAACGACCTATTTTTAGCAGTCGTCAAGAACCATTGTTCTTGAGCGTGTTCAAGAATGTAATTGTAAACATTCTTGACATATCCATTAGAGAACTGCGGACAAAATGTAGCATAACCTACGCAGTTCTCTATATCTCCGATACAACAATGCTTTTATATATAAATAACATAAATATTTCATGGAAAAAAGAGCAAAATTAATTTTTATTGCAAGTATCATCGGAATAATTATTTTGTTCTTATTGACTGGTTTTGTATTTGCCCAAAATAATGAAAAAGAAGATATCAGTGAAACTGAAGAAATTGAAGAAGAAATAGTTTCTCCAGAAAAAGCTTTTATTCAATATTTAGAAGAAAAAATAAATGAGCTTCCTGACGAAGAAAAAGCAGAATTTGAAAAATTAAGAAAAATGGACCCAACAGAAGTATTCTTAAAAGCAATAGAAAAATTAAATTAAATAGCATTTAATAATTATGAAAAAATATATTTTAATTACTGGATTTGTATTTTTTCTTATTTTAATATCTATAAATCTTGCTTCTGCCCAAGCTCAATGTGCTAATAATAACTGCAGTATAGATGCTGCTCTTGTGTTCCATAGCGATTCATATCCAGCAAGTATATACTACTCTTTCTATGGTCACAATCCAAAAATTCCAGAACCTGTAAACTCTCCCTTGACATATTCGTGGTGGACTCCAACAGGAGTTCCGTATGCAACCATACCATCACCAGTCTCCCCAGCTTTTTCACCGTCACCGTCAGTTGCTTTTGAGAGGTCAACAGGATACCCTGCAGTAGTTTGGTATGCTAGCAACTATACTACTTTCACAGGGTTCATATATTATTCTAAATGGAATGGAGCTAATTGGAGTACTCCAGAAATTGTTTATAGTAGTACTCCTGTAAGCCATATCGTTCCGGTTATTGCAATTGATGTAAATGATACAGTCTTGGTTGCATGGCTTGAAATAGGTTCCATTCCTGAATCAACAAGAATTCTCTCAAAATACAAAACAAGTTCTGGATGGAGTGCTTTGCAAGTTGTAGATGTTCTCACTCCCGGATTTGGTGGTGTTGGTGGTTCTTATCCTTACAGTTATATGTCAATTGATATGACATTTAGAAGTAATATTGTAAATGGCGTCACTATACATGATGCATATCTTGTTTGGCAAGAAGAAACTAGTTCTTCCTTTGTAAATTGCGGAGGAGGACCCTTTCCTATCTCTCACTTTAAAATATTTCACAGTTACTGGAATGGCAGTTACTGGGCTCCTGGAACAGAAATAGATGGTCAACCCAATCCAAATCCACCTTCCGTCCCCTATAATGTAGATGTACGTAGTAACATAGGTATTTCTTCAGATAAGTTTGGAAATGTAACTGCAGTATGGTCTGTAATCGAAGAAACTGATCCTTGTGTTTTTGCACCTACTAAAAAAATCTGGACATCAACAAAGTCTGTTGGAAGCTCTTCTTGGCAAGGCACCCAAATGCTGGCTCTTGACTATAATGATCCTGCAATTGCATTTACTCCAGAAGATATTGGTATTGCTCTTTACTCGCCATACTCCTCTCCAAACAACATATACAATATATTCTATTCTCTGAAAGTTAACGGCACGTGGACATCCACCAACACTATGTATGGAGGTTGCGGTAGTTTCAACTTTTATCCAAAGATTGCCTCTCTTCATAAGGGGAAAGCCATGGCCGTGTGGGAAGGAACACTAGGACCATCCTCAATTGTGTGCACTCAAGTCATGGATACAAATTCCTTCAGTGTACAGCCTCTTCTCCCTCCTTTCACATCTGGGTCACATCCGGACATCGCAGCACACACCGGTTCCCCGCAAAACCCACATGCAGAATGGTCATATCTATTTTATCAAGCATCTGACAATGATCTTGACTCTGCTCAGGAAGCTGACCGCTCTGAAATGAGGCAAGTTGGCTCAACAAATCTGGTGAATGCAATTGTATTAACAGATCGCCCAGGATCCTCTTCTGGAGCGTCGGCAAAAATAAGATACATTAAAAAAAATGCAGAAACTTTGGCACTTGATTTAGGAGAGAGAAATACAGGTGATGGAAAAACACTTGAAGACTTTATGGCTTTTGGATTGGAAAAATATCCATCAAAAAGAACATTGATAGATCTTAACGATCACGGAATGGGATGGAGAGGAGTCTGCATCGATGACGACTCTTCCGAAGACCGGATCAATTATACTGAATTGAAAGAAGCGCATGTGAATGTAAACAACGTCTTTAACCTTCATGTCTTCAGTGCCTGCCTAATGGGCCAGTTGGAAATAGCCCATCTTCTGAAAGACTATGGAAATTATATGGTTGCAAGCGAGGAAACAATGGATTCTCCGAGTTTAAATTATAATAAAGTTCTGTCAAATATCACAAATGAGCCTTTTATCTCGGATTCAAAATATGCAAGCAATTTTGTTGATATTTTCAAAGATATCTATAGCAATCCAATATGGGATGGAACACAAACGCTCTCTGCCATAGACTTGTCAAAAATACAGGCGCTGACTTATTCAGTAAGCACCCTAGCAGGTGCCCTCATAATCAACGCGGCTAATTATAGCGATGCAATTAAGAATGCCAAAAACATGAGCCAGGAATTTCCGCATCCGGTGATATTGGCTACATATCCTAGAAAAGGCTACAGAGACATTAAACATTTTGCGCAATTAATAAAAGAGACAATAAACAACACAAGCATAAATCTAGCTGCACAAAATGTGATAAACAAAGTGAATGACAGTGTAGTTAATAATTGGGCGAATTCAGAGCATGCCCCCAACGCAACCGGCTTGAGCATCTACTTGCCATTGCACAAGTCAGATTATGACAATAATTATAATTTAACAAATTTCTATACGGAAACTTTGTGGGATGAGTTTATCACAGAGCAAAGCCATGATTATCGAATATCTTTAAGATTGCTGGCAAACCCTATTGTCAGATTTATAATTAGTACAACGCAAGGGATTATTGGCCTGCCTATTTCAGGAAATAAAAAATGCTCGTCATCGTGTGGAACAACAATATCTGACGTGATGTGCCTTGAAAGCCAAACAGGTTACAATGTGGCTCTTCCTATTGTGGATACATTTAATTATACAATAAACGGTTCGTCTCTGCAAACGCCATCGAGTTATGATTTGACTATAAATTTAATAATAGATGACGCCCTGGCTCATCAAAAAAGCGTCTCCGGCACAATAAACCCTGGCCAAATCATCTACGGCGAATTTTCATCAGCTCCAAGCATTAATCTACAAGGTACCCCTTCACCTGGCTCAAATATAGCATTCCAAATAACTGCACCAAAAGCGCCAAATGAAAATTATGCTTTGGGCCTTTCCCTTGGAAACTCTCCAGGAATAACCCTGCCAAATGGAAGAAACGTCCCTCTCAATCCTGATATCCTGTTTACAATATCCTTGACTCCATCACTAGCACAATCCATTTTAAACCTAACAAACAATATTGGCACACTAAACCAAAATGGACAAGCCCAAGTCTCAATGACAATACCAAATGTCTCACAAGCCGTCGGTCTCACCTTTTACACAGCTTTTGTGACAATCAACTCAACAGGAATAAATGAAATTTCACAGGCCATTCCAATAACAATACAGCCTTAATTTGTCCCTAGACGATGTAAAACTCCACATCAAAAAGAATTAACAAATTGAATAATATGTTATGTTAATAAAAACTCTTTGACAAGTTTTCTAATCTCAACAAAATCATTATAATTATGATCGTTACCTGAAAATTCTTTTAAATTGCAATTTTCAACTTTGTTTTTCTTTAAGAATAATTTTAAATCATTAAAACTTGTATAAGGATCATTAGTCTGCTGAATAAACATTGTAGGTACTTTATAATTAATAAAATAAGGGCTTAGATTGTTGCCATAAATTTCTGCCCATTCCAAAGGAATCCCTACAAAAATGCATTTTTTAGGCTTAATCTTTTTTTGATAAATCGCCTGGAGGGCAACACCAATTCCAGCAGACTTTGCAAATATTATACAATTAGAATCGCCGATATTTTTAACAAGGTTCTCAATTTCAATATTCCAATTTATTTCGCCTTTAGTTTTCCAGTGCTCATAATAATGAACGACACACTCATCAAATAAATTTTTTAATTCATCTCTAACAGCTTCAATCCATTTTTTATTATGCACACTATTTCCGCCAAGCAAAATAAGTTTCATAAAACTAGTTAAGGTATATCTATATAATTTTTTCTATTCTTTATTCTTCCATGTCAGCACTCTTCACACCTTCAATAACTTCTTCGTTAGGAACTTTCACAACATCAGCAACTCTGTCGCCTTCCTTCAATCTGACAACATGAACTCCTTGAGTTGCTCGGCCTTTAATTTTCAAATCTTTCATAGAAATTCTCAAAACAATTCCCTTCTTCGTCGTCAAAATCACAGAGTCTTTATCATTAACTGATAAAGAGCCAATAATATTTCCTGTCTTGTCGCTCAATTTTAAATTAGTAACCCCTTTTGCCCCGCGCGAAGTCTTTCTGTATTCTTCCAAATCACTTCTCTTGCCAAAACCTTTTTCAGTAGCAGTAAGAATTGTTGTCTTCAAATCCAAAGGCAAAACTTCCAAAGAAACAATCTCATCGTTGCCGCGCAAGTCAGCACCATTTACACCATAACTTGCTCTTCCCATACTTCTGACTTCATCAGAATTAAACCTGACAGCAAATCCTTTTTTGGTGATCAATAAAACTTCTTGCCTGTCTGTAACAACTTTAACATTAATCACAACATCAGAATTATCAGCAGGCAAATTCATCACTCTAACTCCAGTACTACGCGGCTTGGCCAAATCCTTCAACGGCAATTTCTTGACAACTCCGAGCTTAGTAACAAAAATCAAATAGTCCTTTTCGAAGTTCTTAACGGCCATTACATTTGCAATATTTTCATCACGCAGGTTAAGCAAATTAATAATTGCTTTTCCTTTTCCTTGTCTTTCAGCAGCAGGCACGTCGTGCGCCTTCAACCAATACAAACGCCCACGTGAAGTAAAGAATAATAAATAATCATGGGTTGAACAAGTAATCAATTTAGTAACAAAATCCTCTTCCTTCAAATCAGTTCCAGTAACTCCAACACCCCCGCGCCTTTGTTCTTTATAAGCCTTCAAATCAACTCTCTTAATATATCCTGAATTAGTAAGCATAACAACAACATCCTTTTTCTCAATCAAATCCTGTTCGGTAATCTCGGCAACATTCTTCAAAATCTTTGTCCGTCTGTCGTCGCCGTATTTATTCTTTATTTCGTTTATCTCTTTCTTAATAACTTTCAAAATCTCGCGCTCATCACCAAGTATTTTCTGCAGCTCAACAATCAGCTCTTTCAATTTCTTCTCTTCATCTTTAAATTTATCAGCTTCCAAATGAGTAAGCTGCTGCAAGCGTATCTCTAAAACAGC
>JBBTAH010000019.1:0-2559 GCA_038044285.1 Nanobdellota archaeon
CAACAGTTTTAGTAAACTGATTAGCATAAATTGATTCGAGCAAAGCTTTTTCATTTATAAATGAAATCTTTAGTTCTTTTACTATTTCCCAATGATCGGCAAATTCAAATTCGTTATTTTTGTTAGTTATCTGATATCTTAATGAAATTTCTGAGATCAGTTGAATCTTCTTTGTTACTTTTTCCAAACATTCATGTCTAACTTGCTTTAAGTTTAAAAATCTTGCGTCAAATAAATTCAGAAAATTAGCATCAATTACTTTCTGAGAAAAATTCAAGGCTTTTTCTAAAGAAAGGTATTCGACCTTGTCCTTATTGTAAGAACTTGCGACTAAATGTTCTTTCAACTCTTTTAACACATCTGTCGTTCTTGCTACAAAATCCGTGCTGAAGTGTCTCTTTTTTAAACCATTCCAACAACTACTCCCTTCGTCTAATAGAGAAATAAAAGGGTTCAACTCTTTGAGCGCTTGCTTGTGGTTAACTATATCCTTCACTGATAATTTAAGAGGGGATTCTTTGGTCTTCCAAGAAATAGAAAGCTCCTTTGACTTTTCTGATATATCCCCTAATTGGCCGAATATCCAATAAAGATTTTTACCCAATGGTTCTATATTTTTTATTATTTCTTCTGCATATTGCTTTAAGAAATCAATTCTTTTCTGTCTTTCTGTGATTATCTCGCTCAAATCAGAATTTCTATCCTCTCTAATTTCTCGAATTAAAGAACCTCGTGAACTGATAATATCTGCAGCAAACTTCTTTTTATCAGATGCATAGCGAAAAAGAGGGAGGCAAAGATCTGCGACACTCGCTTTGTCTTTAACGGCAAGTCTTTTATAAACAACATCAAGAGCAACCTGCTTCTCGCAGACAAAGAGCACGGTTTTATCCCTCGCTAAGAGGTTAGAAATTACATTAGCAATAGTTTGGCTTTTTCCAGTTCCTGGAGGACCATGAATCACCATGTGTTCACCCGACACGATTTTCTTTATAGCAATAATTTGACTGCTGTCAGCATCAAGTATTGTAAAATCATCTTGAATATTTAAAAAGTCGTCCGAATTATAGTCTTCGTCTACTTTTATACTCTCACTTGATTTTGCATCAAACGAATCACCGCTACACACACCATATACGAATGGGTGTTGAATTATTTTCTCTTCGTTTTTATGTAGATCTTCAAAAATTTGCTGTCCATGAAATGAAAATTGACCAATATATACTCTTTCTGAAGTCTCAATTGTGATTCCCTTGTCTTTAAAGATTTTCTTTAGATCGGAAAAGATGTTTCTTATTTCAAAATAGGAAATCTCCAATAAATCCTTGGGTAATGTCGGGGTTCTTAGTCCTAGTGTCTGTTTTATAAAGGAAAGCAATACAGGGTTTACTCGAACTGGATATTGATCTATGTTTATACTCAAATTTGTTGCCTTATAAGGTTCTTTGGTATTTTCAAGCTCTATCGGAATCAAGAGTAATGGGGCACTGTAGTCTTGTATCTTTGTTGCATCAGTAGAACCTCTACCAATGGTTTGCTCCTTCCACTTCACCTCTCCAATAACGAGGAATAAAGTATTTAAACCATGCTCATCAAAGTTTTTCTTTGCCTGCAATCTTAATTTATCTAAAGTTGAAATTAATTTCTTGCCGATTGTTGTAGTTCTTGGATCAAAAATTTCTTCCAATTCTTCTTCTCGAAGAAGTTTCTCTTGTTTTTTCTCACTTTCCAGAATCTTTTTGTGAGGAAAAGTAACAGCAAGTTCTTCGATTTTTCCAAAATATTCTTCGCACTCTTCCAGCTTTAAGGTAAATTCAATTTTAGTCGCCCTGGCTGGGTATTTAAGCAAACGATTTCTACGAGAAAAATCTATCGCTTGCTGTTGATATTTACGAAAAACATCCTTAGCCTTTTGGCTTATAGATATACTGTGAGAAGCTACATCCAACCTTTCTGCCTTCTCTAATTCAATTTCCTTTTCGAGCGTTGTTTTTTTCATAGACTCCTTTTTACATTCATAGCAAGTTGTTCCACTTTTGACTTTGTGCTTTTTGCAAACAGCACACAAGGGTTTATTCGCCCAATAATCTTTTGCATCAAATTTTTTTGTTCGATAAGCCATATCATTTTTTGATCACCTTATAGTCTTCCCCTTTGCCGTTGTTTACTACAACTTTTTCTCCTTTTTTATCTTGTTTGCTTTTTTAAATAACATTTTTAATTCATCTGCATCTAAACTCTTCCCTTTTTCTTCTGCCACTTTCATCCCCCGGCAAATTGCACAATCGTCAAAGTAAAACTCACTATCGCTGAACGTATTTACCACTTTATTTTTTGTCTTTTTCACCATGATTTTTGTTTAACATTTTTAAAAGAGGTTCCTCCCAGCCAAAACAAGTTTCCCTGTTTTCTAAAGTATGAAATTCTTTTTTACAATCAGGTTCAAGCTTAACATACTCGCAAAGCATATTAACCGCTCGTTCAATAAATCCGCCTACCGTGCCATCTGAATCATCAACCCCTCCCTGACAAAGTCTTTCGTCAAGTCGCAAAAGCATA
>JBBTAH010000020.1:0-7549 GCA_038044285.1 Nanobdellota archaeon
AGCATCATCCTGATGAAAAAGCGTTTTATGCCGACGATGCATGGGACATTGAGATTAAGACAAACAATTACGGGTGGGTTGAAGTCTGCGGAGTGCATGACAGAACAGATTATGATTTGAAACAGCATTCAAAGGAGAGCGGTGCTGTTTTGGAAGCTATACGGGAGAACGGGGAAAGATTTGTGCCGCATATTTTGGAGATTGCTTTTGGAACTGACAGGCCAACTTATGCGTTGATTGATTTGTTTTATGAAAAGAAAGAAGAGGATGAAGGCAAGACTGTGTTCAAGATTCTGTACAGCATGGCGCCGATTGATGTTTCTGTTTTTCCGCTGATGAAAAAGCCAGAGCTTGTTGAAATTGCTGAAAATATTTACACTTCTTTGTGTAAGGATTTTGTTGTTGAATACGACGCTGCTGGCAGTATAGGAAAGAGATATTTACGTTCCATGACTTCTGGAACGCCCTTTGCTGTGACTGTTGACTTTGATTCTGTTAAAGACAAAACAGTTACTGTTCGTGATAGGGATACTGGAAAGCAGGAAAGGGTGAAGATTGGTGATTTAAGTGCATATTTGCGCAATCAGTTTGAGAATGCTTAAAGTTTATACAATGACAACCTCGGTTGTCAAGCATAAACTTTGCTTGGATGTGCAAAGTTTATAAATAACTCTTGTTTGATTGAGTAATGGGTGTTGGTGATTTTATTTTATGGCCTTTTGTTGCGGCGTTTGCAGGAGCGATTGCTGTTATTGCAATTCTTGTAGTAATATTCTGGATTTGGATGCTTGTTGACTGCGCGAAGCGCAAATTTAGAAATGATGCGGAAAAAATTATTTGGATTATTGCAATTGTTTTACTGACTTGGCTTGGGGCTTTTGCATACTTTATTGTGGTTAAATCTTTAAATCCCAAAGGAGTGATAAGTAAGTGATGGCAAAGACTTTAGGATTTATTTCTTTGAAAGGGGGTGTTGGCAAAACGACGATTGCTGCTGCTGTTGCGACGACGCTTGCTAATCAATATCATAAGAGAGTTTTATTAATTGATGGGAATTTTTCTGCACCCAATACTGGCCTGCATATGAATATTGTTTCGCCGCATAAGACTATTCACGATGTTCTTTCTGGTGAGGCGATGAGTGCTGCGATTCATAATCAGTATGGTGTTGATGTTATTCCTGGGAACTTTTTGCATAATAAAGAAGTTAATCCTATGCTACTGAAAGATAAGATTTCTCACGTGAAAAAAGATTATGATTTTGTGGTGATTGACTCTTCGCCGTCGCTTAATGAAGAGATGCTTGCGACAATTATCGCGTCCGACCATTTATTTGCTGTTTCAACTCCGGATTATCCTACTTTGAGCTGCACAATTCGTGCTGCGCAGCTGGCTAAACAGAGGCATAGGCCGATTGCAGGAATTATTGTGAATCAGGCGCGCGGGCATTACGACATTAATTTGCACGAGATTCAGGAATCTACTGGAATTCCTGTTGTTGCGCGTGTTAAATACGACGAGGTGCAGGAAATGGCTCTTGCCGAAAGAGTTCCTGCTCCAGTTTTTGCCGGCAAGACTGCTCTTACGAATGAAGTTAATAGATTTTGCAGAGCTTTGCTTGGCTTGCCGGAAGAAAAATCTTTTTTTGGCTCTTGGTTTGGGAAGCGCGATGAGAAACTTGAGAGCGTGAACAGAGCTGTTTTGGCGAAGGAGTTTTACAGAAGCGTGTTTTGATTAACTCTTTAGATTTTCTAAAGCTGCCCTTGCGTATATTTTAATTTGCTCACCGATTTGATATTGTGAGTCGCCTAATTCTTCTTTTGTGAACCATTTACATTCATCGCTTTTTTCTTCTTCTGATTGGACGATTTCAGTTGTGTTTGATTTGGCGAAATAGACAAGAGATATATGCTTGTGGGTGTCGTTTATTTTATGAATATTAAGAAATTCTGGTGGAATTAGTTCTTTGTATTGGTTTCTTTCTATTAAAGGATATGGGCTTTTATTGAATAATTCTATAGTTAATCCTACTTCTTCTTTTACCTCTCTAATTACTGCTTCGTTTGGCTCTTCGTCTAGTTCTATGTGTCCTCCGACGCTTAGCCATATTTTATATTTATCATGCTTTCTCAATAACACTTTATTTTTATGGACAATGAAAGCTTCGGCAGTAAAATCAATTTTGTCGTGGATGTGTGGCATGCAATGTTTTAGTTAAATTGTTTAATAAAGATTTGTGCTTTAAAGTAAAATATAAAAGCAAGCAATATATTATTTGGCATGGTTAAAGATAAAAATTGTATTTTTTGCAAGATGGCCCGGGGTGAAATAAAAAGTGCAAAATTTGCTGAAAGCGATAATTTTTTCGCGATTTTTGACATAAAGCCGAAGACAAAGGGACACACATTGGTTATTCCTAAGAAACATTTTGTTACTTTGCTTGATGTTCCGAATAAACTGGGAAATGAAATGCTTCAGTTTACTAAGAAGGTTGCGGAGAAGTTACTTGACGAGAAGTATGGCAACGGGTTTAATATTTTAATGAATAATTTGGAAGTTGCTGGGCAGTTGGTGATGCATGCGCATCTGCATGTTTTGCCTCGGCGTGATGGAGACGGCTTAGGAGTTATTGGGTGAGATTATGTCAAAGTGCTTTCTGCACTTTGAGCATCCAAAAATCGATCATCAATCAAACGGTGCATCGATTTTTTGATAATCCCAAAAATTTAGTTTGCCTTTTGCTGGTATTATTGGATTAATTCTTTGTGGATTTTCTAATAAAAATCCATAATTTCCCCAGTAATCAGATGCTAAGTGCAATCCTTTGTCTTTTTGATGTTCTTGCTCGTTTTCATATTTTTTTACGCTTGTTAGATTTGCTTTACCTACAATTGCTCCTGTTGGCAATTCTTTAAAGTTAAATTTCTGCATAGCTTCTTTTACAGGAGTTTTTGATGCGTGAATCAGAAATTCTCCTCTGAATTTTGTATTCCATTTTCTTAATTCTATTTTCTTTTTTCCTTGAAGAATTAATTCAGCGTAAGGTTGTTTTATTGATAGCGTTTTCATTTTTAGTCTTTAGGACCTAGCATTTTGAAGGTTCTTAAAATTATAATTATACCGAGGAGCGTAAGAGCCATCCACAGAGATGCCTGGCCGAAAGTTGTTTGAATTATTTTTTGAGAGAAGAAGACAATTATTAGTGAGAGCGCGACGTCTATGAAAAATATTGTTCTCTCTGTTTTTTTGTACCTGTTTAATTCCTGCTCGAGATGTTTTTCGAACATTATTTTAATTGTTGCTTCTTGTATTTAAAATATTGGAAAACTAATTACTTTGCTAAAGCTTAAAAAAGACATTTTGCGTTGCAGTTCTGGCTTCGTAGCTTAGTGGTAAAGCGTCGCTCTCATGAGGCGAAGATCGGGAGTTCAATCCTCCCCGAAGCCATTTATATGTAAGTTTATTAATACAAATTATTTAGATAATTTATGGCTGGGATTGAGGATGTGGTGCTGGAATTGGGGCAGATTGGGCTTTGGGTGCAGGCAGTCGGGCTTGTGGTTATTTTGTGGATAATTGTTGAATTGATTACTCTTTACTATAATCGCAAGAGAAGACTACTTTTGATGGACATTAACGAGAGATTGAAGAGAGTTGAGATGAAGCTTGATAGAATAAAACATAAATAGCTATTGCTCAATAACTTCTGGTTTTGGCTGAGAGGCTTTGAGCATTTCTGCTTCTTTTGTCAGTCTTGCCATTTTTTTTAGTCTTGAAATATAGCCCGCTATTTTGTTCCTGACTTTTTTTGAGGGCATTGTTGAACCGAGTATTTTTTTGTTGTCGTTAAAAAGTTCAGTAAATGCGATGTCTTTTTGCATTAGTTCTTTCGTGGTTCTTTTGACCATCTGCTGTTTTATTCTTCCCATGAATTGATTTTGGAATATGGGTTTAAAAGTGTTTCTAGAACTTGACTTGTTCGAATTTTATGAGGTTTTTCCATTCTTTTAGGTATTCTCGGGCTGATTTGTTAAGCTTTCCTGGGGATAAGAATAATGCCGGCATTCTTTCCTGCTGGGCTTTTTGGAGCGCAAGGGCGATTTCTTCCGTTGATATTGTTTTTTTGTCTTTTGAAATAAGGTAGAATTCCTGCTTTCCTAAAGGCATATCGATTCTTATTTTTGAGATGAACTCTTTTTTATCTACCGAGATTTCCTGTAGTATTTCTATATCTTTTGATTTTATGTAATCCACTATATTATCTTTGAACTTTGTATCTATTAATTTTTCTTTTTTTTGAGCCTTTTTCTTTTTTTCTTTTGCTTCTGTTAGTGTTTGCACTTCTGACTCTTTTTTTAGCTCTGTTTGTTTTTCCAATACTTTTTTTTCTTTTGCGATAATATTTGGATTTAGCTTTTGCTCTATAAGGTCTTTGGCTGCTTCATTTGGTATTGTGTGGAGCTTCCAGAATATTTTTGTTTCTTCTTTTTCTTTAATTTGAACTGGGACTGCGAAGTCTTTGATGCTTCGGAGCGCGACTCTTATTGCTGGTTCCTGCTCGCTGTCCTGAAGTATTGAGTTTTGTTTTAGCAAGTTAAATGCTTCTTTTTCTCTGTGGTTTAGATAGTCTATATATTTTTGGAGTTGTTCTTCTTGGCCTTCTGTGTAATAGAGTGGAGAAGCGCCAACTCGCATATGGCTTATTTTGAGGCGTTGCTCTCCTACTAGCTCTGACATAAATGCTGCTGTGAAGAGGTTGTTTGTGCCTATCGCACTTGCGACTCTTACTGGAAGTTCCGGGCCTCTTTGTTTTATTATTTCTACGATGCGCTCTTTTGTCTGCAGAAGTTTTTGCATGTCTGGCATAAACTTTGATAGGGAGGGTTGTTATAAAGATTATTGTTTAGATATATTTTTAAAGTACTAATTTTTACTTTTGCTATGGATATATTAATTCCCCCATCTTTATTTCATGCATGTACTTTTTCACAGGCAGTTTATCACATAGCTGCCGGTCGGTATTGATCCTTTATCAAGAGGTAAGTGTACCTTTCTTTCTGATGATTTAGGTTTTATTCTTTACAAAGGATACGGGCTTGAGATTGCTGATGGCTATCATCTTCCAGGAAATTTTGAATATGAAGAACTTTTGATAGTTAGGGCTCTTTTAAGCGGTAGTATAAAACTTGAATTTGATAGTAGAATTATCTTTAGATTTCATAGTGGAATAGATTCTTCTTTGATTAAAGACTCTGATCATATTTTTATGTATCCTAAACCTATCTCTCTTGCTGGTTGCTCTTTACTCATTGATCAACCTAATTTTTCTCTTAGAGAATCTCACCGTAGTGCTTTGATAAATAATGGATTTTCTTCAGAAAGAATTGGTCTTTTATCTTTAGAAGAACGCTTGAGAAAAGTTGATTCTTATGAATCTCGTGAAATTTATTAGTTTATGGCTTCAGCCACGAGATTTCATAATATGTAACGTCGTTTTCGTCGTCGACTATGCCAATTAGGAGCTTCTTTTTTGTGGAGTGAGCGACTCTGTTTTTTGCTGCGAAGTCGTGCCATGTGTGGGGCTCTGATTCTCGGACTGCGTATGCGAGCCAGATGGCATGGTCTTCGCCTGGCTTGACGCCCTTTTTATAAATGCGGAAATCCGCGCCGAACTTGAGGGCTGTTTTTACTATGTAGCCTTTTTCTCTTAGGTTTTTGAATAGAGTGAATTTTGTTTCTATTCTTTTGTCGTGTTTTTTTGCTTTTTTTAGCGCCTGTTCATGCGAGAGCTGTTTGTTGTTGCTGTGGATTTGCATTTGCCCTTTGTTTTGGAGAAAGAGCGCTTCAAACCAAGAGTATTCTATTTTGCTGTTTATTTTTTCACCGAAGCGCGATTTTTCGTAGAGAGCAAATGCTTCTGGCGAGGTTGCGTGGATTCTGTCGCTGGATATGTGGGCAGTTATCATGCTATCAATAGTGTTTTTTGTTATTTAAGCTTAACATTTATTTGTGAGTTTGCAATCAATGAGATCTTGATAATCTACTATGAGCTCGCCGATTATTGCGAATGGGATTGATACCAATGTGACTAGGCCCATTATTTCCATAGTTATTGGTTCGCCGGTGATTAGAGTGACTGCAATTAAGTCTTCAACTACACCCATAATTATTCCGAATATTAAGAACTCAAGAAACATTTCTATGTGGCGCCAATATTTATTTCCTGTTTTAGGTATGAGGTGTGTTTTGTCAACGATGAGCTCTCCTATGGCTGCGAATGGTATTGAGACCAAGAACGCGATCAAAATTGTACGCGCGTCTATTAAATGATCTGTGGCAAATTTAACTGCAATTAAGTCTTCAACGACCCCCATTAAGACTCCGAAAATTAAGAATTCTAGAAATATTTCAATACGCTTGCGGTTCATATAGATATATTGATAAGGGATTATAAAAAACTGCGCATCGGAGATTTTTTATATAGTTATATTTTAGATCTGTGATGAACTGTATTATTATTCACAGATGTCCGTCAAATAAAGAGAAGGCTATGGACTCTACACATAGAACTTATGATAAGCATTGGATTCCTTGGACTAAAGAAGAATTAGAAAATAATGGATTTAAAGTTGAAACTCCTTTGATGCCTGAACCTTGGGATGTTGATTATGATGCTTGGAAAAGGAAATTTGATATATTAAATGTTAATGAAGAAAGTGTTTTAGTCGGTCATAGCTGCGGGTGTTCTTTTCTTGTGAGATGGCTTGGAGATACTAAAAAGAAAGTAAAAAAATTGGTTTTGGTTGCTCCTTGGAAAATTCCTTATGGTGTGGGCAGGGATTACGAGAATAAAAAGAAATTTTATGGTTATGAAATAGACAGAAGCATTAGAGATAGAACAAAAGAAATAATTATTTTTACTTCTGATAATGAAGCTCCCGACGGAAAACAAAGCGTTATAATTTTTCATGAAGCTTTGGGTGGGAAGGTTATTGAACTTAGGCAACATGGACATTATACTCTTGATGGTATGGGAACTGAAGAATTTCCAGAGCTTTTGGAGACGATTTTAAGATGAAACCAATAAATTTCCAGGCGATTGACGCTAAGTGGCAGAAGGACTGGGCGAAGGCAAAAGCTTTTGAAGTTACTGAAGATACTAAGAAGAAAAAATATTATGTTTTGGCGATGTATCCTTATCCTTCCGGAAGTGGTTTACATATGGGGCATGCCTTTCAATACACTATTCCTGATATATTGGCTCGCTATATGAAAATGAAAGGGTATAATGTTCTACATCCGTTTGGCTTTGACAGTTTTGGTTTACCTGCCGAGAATGCTGCTATAAAAGATGGCGCGCATCCACAGAAATATACTGATGCTGCTATTTCACAATTTATTAAACAATTGACTTCTTTAGGAATGAGCAATGGTTGGTCGCGAAAAATTCAGAGCCACGACCCCGAATATTACAAATGGAATCAATATTTCTTTTTGCAGTTTTTGAAGAATGGTTTGGTTTATCGAAAGAAATCTCCTGTTAACTGGT
>JBBTAH010000021.1:0-1979 GCA_038044285.1 Nanobdellota archaeon
TGAAATCGTTTAAAGACCAAATTGTGAAAATTCTTGATTTTGATAACGAAGAAAATCCTATTGAATTTAAATTCAATAGTGAATGGCTCTCTCAGTTAAGTTTTGAAAAAATTATTGGGCTCGGGTCAAATTTTACTGTTCAACAGATGCTTGAACGAGATATGTTTGAGAAGAGACTCAACGAAAACAAACCCTTGTTCGTCCATGAATTTTTTTACCCACTTATGCAGGGGTATGACTCTGTTGCTTTAGGTGTTGATCTAGAAATCGGTGGTACTGATCAGACATTCAATATGTTGGCTGGCCGAACTTTGGCAAAAAGGTACCTTGGGCGCAATAAATTTGTAATGACTACAACATTACTTGTAAATCCGGTAACGGGTGAAAAACTAATGAGTAAAAGCCTCGGTACCGGCATCGGCCTAAATGAATCGGCTGAAAACATGTTTGGCAAAGTGATGGCTTTACCTGACGAGGGTGTGATCCAAACATTCATTGATTGTACCAGACTGTCTATCGACAATATTGAACAAAAAAAAGACAGATTAAAATCAGGAGAAAATCCAAAGAACATTAAACTAGAATTGGCTCAAGAAATAGTTTCTATGTACCATGGCTCTGATAAGGCATTGGCAAGTCAGAATTTGTGGGAGAGAACTTTTAGTGAAAAGATTGTTCCTGATGACCTTGAAGAAATCATCATTGATAAAGAACATCCTTTGTTGAATATTTTAGTGGAAAATAATCTTGTTGAATCAAAGACTCAGGCTAGGCGACTTTTGGAAGAAGGGGCGATTAGGGATGCCACTAATGATAATTCTAAGTTTGATGTTTCTAGTATTATTTCGAAAAAAGTAACAATAAAAATTGGCAAGAAAAAGTTCATAAAGATTAATTCAGTCTAATGACATGTTATTTAAAGATCTTAAAGAAAGAGAAGGATTTCAAATCAACTTAATTAAGGAAACTTTGTCGTGCTGTAAAAATACAGAGATTTATAAGAACAAAGATCTCCTTCATTCTATTACTACGAAAGAGGATCTCTCTAGTATCCCTTTTACTACAAAAGAAGATTTAAGAAAACATTATCCGTTTGGCACGCTGGCAACTGATTTTGAGAATATTATTGAAACCCATATGTCCTCCGGGTCAACTGGGAAACCGACCCTCTCTTTTTATACGGCTAAGGATTTAGAACGGAGCTCCACTGCGTTAGCTCAATCGTGGGCGAATTTTGGAATAACCAGTTCTAGTAGAGTGCAATTTTGCATGAGTTATGGATTATACACCGGAGCGGCATTAAATACTCTTGCAATTCAACATTTGGGAGCTTTTGTGTTACCTGCGGGGATACAATCAACTTCTAAGCAGGTTTCTTTGTTGCAAGATTTTCAAATAGATACAATGGTTGCAACGCCGAGTTACTATCTACACTTTATTGACTACCTTAAATTGAATAATATAGACCGAAACAGTTTAAATCTTAGGGTCTGTATCGTCGCTGGTGAGGTCTACAGTTTGGAGATAAAAGCACAGATTAAAAAAGAATTGGGTGTGGAAGTCTATGACCACTATGGTCTATGTGAAGTAAATACGGGTATAATATATGAATGTAAAGAATGCGGACAAATGGCGGTATTAGACGACCATGTGTACGCTGAAGTCTTGGATATTAATAATCAACGACCAGTAGCTGAGAGGGAGGAGGGAGAATTGGTATTAACCTCCTTAGAAAAAGAAGCGACACCTATTTTAAGATATAGAACCGGTGATGTGGTTACTTTTGTTTCTAATTTTTCGCGATGTCGAAATTGTTTCGGGAATACCTTAGTAAGTCGTATAAAAAGTAAGGTCGGGAATACTATATTTTACAAAGGGATTAAAGTTGAACCGAATGAGCTTAGAGATATGATCTTTGTTTTTGCTGGAGGCAAGATTTTTAATCGAATAAAGTTTATTATTCCACAAGATCTCTTCAA
>JBBTAH010000022.1:0-2632 GCA_038044285.1 Nanobdellota archaeon
GTTGAGTATGCCTCCACGTTTTTCTATTTGTTTTGAAAGCTCTTCTTGGGTTTTGGTTTTTGTTCCGGTGAATAGAAGATGCTCAAATAAATGCGCGACGCCCTTTATGTCGGAAGTTTCGTGTGAGCCGCCGAATGGATTTGAGATGCTGTAGCAAACCAATGGCAATTCGCGCTCTTCGAATAGAACAGTTATTCCGTTTTTGAGTTTGAATTTTTGGAATTTCATGAATAGCTTATAAATTAATTGGTTATAAATCTTATTGGCTTTAGGATTTGATAATTTTAGCTATTAAATTAATATTTGATTAAAATAAATTTAAGATATAGCAAAGGCGCAAAGTTGGTCAAATGTAAGCGTCCTTTGCTGTAATTTATTAACTGATTCATGTAGTTATTATTTTTATTTTGTGTTCTTTATGAAATTTTGGTTTAGAGGTTCTGATAATTTGTATTATTAGTTAGGCTTATAAATGCTTTTTGTTTTTATTATTTATGGGTTTTATTGAACGGCTTGGAAAGGGCTGGCATATTGTTCTACAGAGTTTTAGAGTTGTACAGGCTGATAAGGAATTGCTTGTTTACCCTATTTTACAAGGTTTGATTATCCTTGGCATCGGTGCGTTGATTTTGATTCCTGCTATTTTTTCTGGACTTGGAACTGGGCAAAACCCTGGCTTGATTTTTGCTATGTTTTTATTTATTGCAATTTCATATTTTGTTTCTGCTTTTTTCCAGGCGACAATAGTTTCTTCTGCGAGTATTAGATTTAGCGGGAAGAATCCAACTCTCGGAGATGGCTTTAAGAAGCCGTTAGGAAGAGCGTTTGCTTTGTTTACGTGGGCAATAGTTACTTTTTTTGTTTCTCTTTTAATTAGTGCTTTGCGCGGAAATAGACGCAGCGGAGGATTTGGCCGTGCAGCAGTCGCAGGAGCTGCTGAGCTTGGATGGAGTTTGATAACTTTTTATGTTATTCCTGTAATCTTATTTGAAAAACTTTCTGTTTTCAAAGCGATTGGAAGGTCTTCGTCGCTGTTCAAGAAAACTTGGGGCGAGCACGTCACTGCCAGATTCACAATTCATACTTTGATTGGGTTAATTTTGGTGCCATTTCTTTTGCTTTTGTTCTGGGCGATTTATGCGCAGAGCGTTTCATTTATTGTTTTTAGCGGGGTTTTGTTTTTCATTGCTTTGCTTGTTGTTTGTGTTCTTCAGGCAGTTACTGACGGAATTTTGAGAGCTGCGCTTTACGAGTATGCTGTTAAAGGAAAAGTGCCGAAGGTTTACAGTTCAGATACATTAAGGGGTTTGTTTGAGTAGTTATTATAAAACTGAAATATATTTAGACTAATCTTTAATAACAGCTATTATTTGAGATATGTTATGAGCAGTACAAATCAAGGTCCTGAATATTTTGCAGCAGAAAAAAGATATTATGGATCTGCGACTTTAGAAGATCAAATATTTTGGTTGCGAGAGATGATTCGTTGCTCTAAAAAACATAAAGGCACTGAAAAGATGTTGGCGGAACTTAAAACCCGTCTTAAGAAACTTACTGAGAAAGCAGAGAAGACTGCTTCTGTTGGGAAAGGCAAGAAAGGACTTCGCAAGGAAGGATTTCAAGTTATTATTGTTGGCCTGGCGAATTCTGGGAAGTCTTCTATTCTTGCGAGATTGACTAATGCTTCCCCCTTTGTTTCTGCTTCGCCTTTTTCTACTAAGGAGCCTCAGGTAGGCGCAATGCATTACGAAGGTGTGACTGCACAGATAGTTGATTTGCCTGCCGTGAACAGCAAAGATTTTGATTTTAGTTTATTGCACACTGCTGATTGTGTTTTAATTGCTCTTGAGAAGTTTGAGGACTATTCTTATTTTGAAAAGATTTTTGAGCGAGCCCCTGGCGCGAAGATTTTTGTTTTTAATAAAATTGATTTGTTGGATTTTCACGATTTGAGAAAATTGGAGGCGCAGCTGCGCTCAAAGAGATTGGATTTTGTAATGGCTTCGGCTTTAACCGGGATTGGATTTGAGCAATTAAAGAAAAGAATTTTTGAGCATATGCATGTTATTCGGATTTTTATGAAGGAGCCAGGAAAGCCGATTTCTTCGCAGCCAATGGTTTTGTCACAGGAAAGCACTGTGAAGGATGTTGCTGAATTAATTTACAAAGGATTTTCAAAACAGATTGCTGAAACGCGATTGACTGGTCCGAGCGGGAAGTTTGCAAATCAGAAAGTTGGATTGGAGCATGTTTTGAAAGATAGAGATGTTTTGGAGTTTAGGACAAGGTAATTATTTGGGTTTCATTAAATGATATTTTGATACCTAATGGAAATTATGATTGAAGCATTGAGCACCAGAAATAGCATACTTGCCCTATGTTAACGACGATAATTAATATTTGTTAGACATTATTTGCAGTTTGATATTGTAGTTTAGCAACGTTTTAGGGCTTAATTTATAATTGATTTGCATTTAGCACGAGAACTTTGTCAATTATATCAGAAATCTTTATCAAAGATTACCTGGTTGAGAGATTAACAAAAATAAATAAATTTACTTTGCTACAGTTGTTGACTTTTTCTTGAGCATTACAATAATTACCACGACTACTATTGCTGCGATTATTATTG
>JBBTAH010000023.1:0-1205 GCA_038044285.1 Nanobdellota archaeon
AGTAATAGAATAGTTTACAGTTCGCGGATTATCCTATCTCAAAACTTCTTTCTTAACCTCAAAACTACAGCCGCCCCCCGTGACTGACTTCCCCAAAAGGCTCATTTGAGAAAAATCGATAACCGGGAACTCGTAATCTACGCATGGTAAAAAAGGATTTGGATGCAAATCCGGACTTATATCAATAAAATGCTGGTAATCGGATTGGGTGCGTATCACAAATTCCCTGTCGCCACCCGTGCCTAAACACAGAAGATCAAACTCCTGAAAAGTAACTTGATATGGTTGCGTTGTGGTTGGTGCTTTTGCTGGTGATCCTGTAGATGTGCAACCACTTATGAGAACCACTCCAATTAATAGAATTACTACTAAATGCATAATATTCGGCTTCATATTAAACAATTAAGATTAACATATTTATAAATCATTCGTTGGCGGGTGGAGGCGGATTGCGTATAATCGCTGTTAAATCCTCCGAATAAAATCTTTGATTTTGTGAGAGCCTGCAAGGCGTGACCGAGCAACGAAGTTGCGAAGGAGTAGCGATGGCACAAAATTAGGGTGGGAAAAACAGGTGCATTAAAATTCAACGATTTTATATTCTCCAACTCCGAGATTATAAACTTCTGTTTCGCCAACTTTCTTTATTCCTTGACCCTCGTGGATATGACCACAGAAAACATATTTAGGTGATTTAGATTTTATGTATTGTAAAATGGTTTGACTTCCTGCGTGTTTGTCTTGCCAATGTTTGGGAGCAAATTTTGTAGTCACCTTATCTAAAACTCTATAAGGCGGTTGATGGCAGACTAAAACATCAAGAGAATTAAACCATCGCAAAACTCGTTTTGCTTTATCAGTTTCTTTTTTGGCTTTAGCCAATCTTTCTTTATAATCAGATGGTTTAAATTCTCGCACCCAATTTGTATCGACAAAATATTCTAAACCGCCGATTTTAATTTCTTCAAAATTTGCGACACGATTATTTATCACACGAACATCAGGCAAAGCATTCAAATCATTTGATAAATAAGGCAAGGCAACACCAATTTTTCGGGATTGTTTTCTTGTATCATAATTTGAAGATTCTACATTCCCGAAAATTGTAAAAACAGGGGCAAACCTGCGAAGATATTTTATTATTTTTATAGTTGAAGTGTAAGCTTCCATAAATGCTTTCTTTTTCTGAGCAGGAGTATATTCAA
>JBBTAH010000024.1:0-319 GCA_038044285.1 Nanobdellota archaeon
GATCGCGAGGTCCCAAACCTCGAAGGCTAACCAGGTTACCCCACAGCCCCAATACGAAAAATTGCTGAGAATACTATTTAAACGTTAATATTTCATAAGATTATGCAATTACGTGTTTGGCACATTTTGTTTATTGTGTGTGTAATAACTATTCTGCATATTTCTGCTATTTTATTTGGATGGTATGATTCAAATATTATATGGATTGATAATATTGAACATATCTTAGCAGGAATTGCTCTTTCTATGCTTTTTATTATGATTGACAAAGATAATAACAGAAAAATTATTTTGATGCTTGTTTTTGTTTTAATTACTG
>JBBTAH010000024.1:329-6627 GCA_038044285.1 Nanobdellota archaeon
TTTTATTTTTATAATATTTACCTTTTTATGCTCAAAAATTTAGTTTATATTCTCCAACATTAATAGAATCGATTGAAGATATTTTATCTAATTTAATAGGTGGAATTATTTTTGCAATTTGGTACTTGAAAAAAAATAAATATTTATTTCTTTTTCTTTTCTTCTTTGGCTTCTGCTTTTGCCGGTGCCTTTGCTGCTTCTGCCGTTGATGCGACTGCGGCTACTGGTGATCCTGCGGCGGCTGCCGTCGCCGCTGCTGCTGGTGTGCCTGCTGCAGCTTGTGCTGCGGCTTTCGCGGCTTCTGCTACAGCAGCTGCTTCTGCCTCTGCTTTCGCGCGAACTTCCTGCTGTACCTTGACTTTGTTGAAGTATGCCGCCAGTTCTGCTTTCTTCGTTGCTGTGACTGTCATGATTTCATCTTTGATCTCTTTATCGAAAACTCCTTGATTTACTTCGCGAATCACTTCAACAGGGCTTTTATTCTCAACAAGAACGCCGAGTGAAACACAAGAACCGAGAACGAGCTTTACTGCGTTTTTCATATTTCGTGCTAGCATGTTGGGCATTTTTGTTTTTGCGATTGAAATTATCTGCTCTATTGCCACGTTGCCGATTTTTGTTTTACCTGCCTCGCCAGAGCCTTTTTCCAAACCGAGCTCTTTCTTAATCAATTCTGCTGTTGGTGGCGAGGAGACTTTTATTTCATATTTTTTTGTTTTTGCGTCTACATTTAATTCAACTGGGACTTTAATCCCTTTGAAATTTGCTGTTGCCTTATTTACATCTTCAATTACTTTGCCAATGTTGATTCCCA
Organism: Nanobdellota archaeon; assembly: GCA_038044285.1. Lineage (GTDB taxonomy): Archaea > Nanobdellota > Nanobdellia > Pacearchaeales > GW2011-AR1 > SICU01. The sequence continues at coordinate 1,144 of JBBTAH010000024.1, forward strand.
TTGGACCAAGCTGCTGAGCTACTGTTGGGCCTGGTTTCATTGCCCCGCCGTCGATGATTAATTTAATTAACGCCATTTTCTTCTGATTCTTTTGCAGAATCACGCCTTATAACCTTTACGTTATCTATTTTTACTGTGACTGGGATTGGAACTGTCGCGCCCAATAAAGATACAACTATCTCGCCTTTCTTCTTATCAATGCGAGTGACTTTTCCTTTTTCATTCTTGAAGTGGTCTGCTATCATTTCTACGATGTCGCCAACTTCAATGTTAAAGTCTTCGACTGCTGGCTGGAGCGTGTTTTTTATCTCTTCATATGTGACTGTTTTGCCGATGATTCCCTTAACATATGGTAGATTGAAAGCTGCTTCTTCAATGGTGTCGCGGTTTGCCGCTTCAAGAATCAAGTATCCTTTTAGTCCGTGCGGCCTTGCTATCGCAAATACTTGCAGTTGCTTTGAAATTGCGCGATCGTGAATCATCTCCATCGCGCGCTCTTCCTTGTTCGTCGTGACCTTTACGATAAAAATCATTTTTATTAGCTCCAGCTACTTACTCATATCAGAGAAGCAGCGTTTAAGAAGATTTTGGGTGGTTTATAAATTTATTGTAAATTTTATTTTCTTAATTTTTCTAGAGGTTTTTAGCCGGCGTCTAATAAAAAAAGATTTAGACGATTAATTATCCGAATAATTTCATCACAACACCGATGAGAAATCCGACGAGGCCGATGGCCAAGACTCCGAGCGCTGATATTTTTGAAATCATTAGAAATTCTTCTTTGGTTGGTTTTTTCAAGATACGCCAGACGCGAGTACATTGAATTATGAAAGACTTTAGTTTTTCCATGGTTGAATTGAGTTTGGAGTGTTTAAAAATTATTTGGTAGTCATTTTCTTAACAACCAGCCGCGAGCATAACTTAAAGCGGGCTCTGGTGCTCGAGCTGCTTCCATCTTTCCCAATAACATTTCAGGATCGCTAGCTTGCACTTCAGGAGATCTGCTTGGGAACAGGATGCCGTCGAGAGGAACATAAAATATTCTTGCGCCATCTCTGCTTAAAGGTCTGTGCGTAGAAAATGCGCTATATATGACCACTGATCCAACAGGATATGTCCTTATTGGTCTGCCAGTCATGTCGGCATCGAAATATTCTCCACTAATGACGTAAGCTATTTCGCCCCCGGGATGGCAATGGGGTGGTAAAGAAAGAGAGCCAGATGGCATATGTAGTAATGTGGGATTGATACGTTCACCAGGTTCCACATGTTTACTAAATCCTTTTCCCACATCTCTAAAATCAAGTCTATCTGCTGCCATCCCTGCTGTTATTAAAACTCCTGAATTAAAGAAATCATCTGTTCCAGTTATATATTGCAACCGATTTAATCCGTCTAACAAATCCATTACGGTTATTGATTAGGAGTAGGTTAAAAATATTTCTCTTGCTGAATATACCTAATGAATCATTCGTTAATGAAGTTTATTCCTAGTTCAGAGCCGAGGTCTGTGTTTTCATTGAGCTTATATGGGGACTCGGAGCCGAGAATTTGGGGGCTTTTAACGCCGGTGACTATGAGCATAACTCTTATATTCTTATCCATGTCTGGAGAAATTTTTGCGCCTGAAATTATTTTTGCGTCTGGAGCAACTTTTGAACTGATTTTTTCCATTATTTCTCTGTATTCATTTAGAGACATATCTGGACCGCCGATGACGTTGACTAATGCGCCCTTTGCCTGATCAATGCTTACATCTAAGAGAGGATTGTGAATTGCGCGCTCAACTGCTTCCAACGCGCGGTTGTCACCTGTTTCTGATTCACCGATGCCAATCAGAGAAACTCCGCCGTTTGCCATGACTGCTTTCACATCGGCAAAGTCCAAATTAACAAGTCCTGCTGAGGTGATTAATTCTGCGATTCCTTTTACTGAATTTGTTAAAATCTCATCCGCAACCTTGAAAGCTGTCTGGATTGGTAATTCGGGAGCTATTTCAAGTAGTTTATCATTTGGGACAACTATTAGGGTGTCTGCTATTTGTTCTAAACGCTCTAGACCGTACTGCGCGTTCTCAATTCTTTTCTGGCCTTCTACTGTGAATGGTAAGGTTACTATTCCGATGACGAGTGCACCTGCTTTTTTTGCAATATCTGCGATAATTGGTGATGCTCCTGTGCCAGTACCACCACCCAGGCCACAAGTGATAAAAACTAAATCTGAATTTGCCAGGCGTTTGCGGATTTCCTGCTCAGATTCTTTCGCGGCTTCCTCGCCTATTTTTGGGTTGCTTCCTGCGCCTAAACCTCCAGTCAATTCCCGACCGATAAGGATTTTTACATCAGCATTTGTGTAAAGCAAATCCTGTGCGTCTGTATTGATTGCAATGACTTCACATCCTTTGATTCCAATCTCTTTCATACGCGAGATTGAATTGCCTCCACCACCACCGCAGCCGATAACTTTTACCCTGGCACCTTGCCGCTGGACTATTGATTCCAACTCTTTATCAATTACAGCTACGCTCTTTAAATCAGAATCATCACTTGACATAAATTAATCAACTGAAGCCGATTTATAAGGATTGTTATAGATTATTCGGTGTTTTCCGTTTCTTCTGCTTTTTCAGGAGCTGATTCTTTAAAATGAATTTCAGAGTTTAACAAATTCTTGAAGTCTGGTTCGCTATGTTTTATTATATTTTCCAGAATTTTTGGGCCGCGAATTATTATATTGTTGTTTTCAATTTCAATTTTTGGAACAAAGTGGATAATAAGTTTGCAGACCGCTTCTGCTTTTTCTTTTAGATCTGTTACCGTTCTGACTGCAATGAACTTGTACTCTAGGTCTTTTCCTGCTAGCGGGTTGTTGAAGTCCGTTATGACTCTGGCGCCGGAGACCGCGATAACTTTTGCTAATTGATTGTCAAGAACAAATGATGCGCCTAGTTTGGGAGTGATTTTTTGCTGAGTGAAGATATTTAGGGGAATTGTGCGGATTAATTCTTTGTAGCGCGGGCCAAAGCCCTCTTTGCAAGAAACTGCGACGCGGTATTCTTTGTTGAATTCTTTTCCTGCGAATTCTTTATCAAGGCCTTTTACCACCATTTCTTTGCCTACGATGATGGTTGTTTTTTCTGACTTGGCTTTAGAGTTTATTTTTTTCAAGTCTTCGTCTATATTGGAATCAAATGGTTTGCCGTCTACAAAACCGGTGAATTTTATTTCAACAAAGTCTCCTTGTTTTATTGTTTCAGTCATTTTATTCACAGACATAAGACACTCTAAAAACCTTTCGGTTTTTGGTCCGTTCTACGCTCGTACGTAGAAGGTTTTATAAACATTTCTTGTAAAATTGAGTTATGGTTTTGAAATTAATGCAAGCAACATCTGCCAAACCTGGCACGACAATTTTATGGGAAGGAGTTCCGTGTGTTGTCAAGTCAAATGATCAGAGCAAGACTGGAAAGCACGGAAGCATGAAATGCAGAATGGAAGTTGTTGGAGTTTTTGACAAGAAAAAAAGAATTGGAGTTATCCCCGGCGGGGAAAATATGGAAGTTCCTTTGGTTGAGAAGAGGCGCGCGCAGGTCTTGAGTGTTTCTGGAGAAAGAGCAAGTGTGATGGATTTGGAAAACTTTGAAACTTTGGAGCTTCCTTGCGATGAAGAACTTAAGGGCAAACTTGCGCCGGAGCAACAAGTTGAATACTGGGATGTTGAGGGGCAGAAAGTTATAATGAGGGCGCTATCCTAATGAAGATAAAAGAAGCTCAAGATAAGATAAAAGAATTTGATAAGGTTAGAGGATGGGATGCTCATTGGAATTTGAAAGATTTAATGCTAAATATTGGCGAGGAAGTTGGAGAGCTTTGGACATTAGTCAAATGGATTGATGAAGAAAAACAAAAAAAAGTTGTTAAAGAAAAGATGAATGAGGTCTCGGATTTTGTGGGAGATAGTTTATTTCTGTTATTAAAGATTGCAAACCAAACAGGAGTTGACGCGAAACAAGCTTTAGAAAATACGTTAAATGAATATGAAAAAAGAATGCCTGCTGAAACTATGAGGAAAGTCGGACATGCAAATAAATTGGCTGGAGGTGTTGATAATAAGTAATGGGGACTAAATTACCTGCTGCGCAACAGCGACTTTTCAGGAACATGTTTGTGTGTAAGAATTGCGGGCAGAAAATGCGTGCTGAAGCACTAAAAGTTATTTCTGGGAGATTGATTTGCAGGCGATGCGGCAAACACGCGTTTCGTCCGGTGAGCCTTAAAAAGAACAAATAAAATGGTTGCATTTATAGTTTATGATGTTGTGTTCCTAGTCTTATTTGGAATTGCAGCGGTTTATTTATTATACAAACACAAGCAGAATTTGAAACGCCAGGGTTGGATATTTCTATATCACACAAAAGTTGGACTGAAATTTATTGACTGGGTCGCACGGAAATTTGAGAGATTTTTGAAGCCGTTCAGTTACGTTGTTATTACGTGCGGATATGTTTTGATGATTTCAATTTTGTGGATGATTTCAAAAACTGTGTGGATTTATGTCACGTCACCAATTCCAAAGCAACTACAAAATCTTCCACCGATTGCTCCGCTTATTCCTTATTTTCCGAAGATATTTGGACTTGAGTCATTTTTCCCACCGTTGTACTTTACTTACTTTTTGTTTGCCTTAGCGATTGTTGCGGTGTCGCATGAATTCTCGCACGGGATTTTCGCGCGGCTTTGGAAAATTCGCGTAAAGACTACAGGGCTTGCATTTTTCGGGCCATTCTTCGGAGCTTTTGTTGAGCCAGATGAAAAGCAGATGGCTAAAGCTCCACGAAAGCACCAGCTTTCAATTTTGGCTGCTGGAACTTTTGCTAATATATTGATGACAATTATTTTTGGATTATTAATGTGGGGTTTTTTCAGCGCAAGTTTCACACCTGGAGGAGTTATATTTAATGCTTACGCACAAAGCGCTGTTAATGTTTCTGACATAACTCGTGTTGGAAATGTATCAATTATAACTGTGCAAGACATTCCTGCCTTAACAGAAGAAGGGTTGAATGAAATAACTGTCGCAGGTAAAAAATATTATGCGCCAGAAGAAGGATTGTCTGAGGAGATTTTGACAAATAATGAAAAGATTATAGTTTTTGACGACACGCCTGCGCTCCGGGCCAATTTGTTTGGTGCAATTACATCTATTGGGGGCGAACCGACGAGAAGCCAAGAAGAATTGTCAAATGTTTTAGGAGGGATTTCTCCTGGCGAGACTGTCCGCGTTATTACAATTGACAGCGAAGGAACTAAGCATTCTTATGAAATAATTCTTAGCGATAAAAACGGCAAATCATATTTAGGTATTGGGTTTTATGGAAGACAAACTGAAGGTTTGCGTGCTAAAATACAGGGTGCGTTTGCGAAAGTAAAGGATCCTTCGATTTATTATGAGCCTACGTGGGACGGGGATTCTGTGCAGTTCATT
>JBBTAH010000025.1:0-1615 GCA_038044285.1 Nanobdellota archaeon
ATTGCCTTGATTTCCTGATAGAACGTTTCCTGTTATTGTGCTCCCGTCGGAAAGATTAGATTGTGTGTTGTTGTTTGTTGATGAATTGTTGTTTGACGATGAGCCTGGCGAATTGCTTGAGCCAGGATTTGAAGAACTCGACGGGGAATTACCCGATGAAGTTACATTGTAATAAATTGTTGAGACTTTTCTGTTGCTTGCTGTGTCTTCTGCTGTGCAAGTTGTTTGCAAGTTGTTGCCTGTGCTTGATGTTGAAGGGTGCAATGTGAAAGATATTCCGTTGCTGCCGAATGCTAAATTCAATCCTGCTAAAGAGTCTGTTGCTGTACATGTGCAAGTTATTTCGTCATCTTGATTGACTGTTAGGTCGTCGCAGCTGTGAGTTACTGCCGGAGCCGTGTTGTCAAATAATATTTTTGATATTTTTGAAGTGCTGTTGATATTATTTAACAGATCTGTTGCTATTGCAGTTATATTGTAATATCCGTCGGAAAGTTGTGATGTACTGAATGCTTTGATGTATAGATTATTTTGAAATGCTGCCGTTGTGGTTGTACTTTGCGCGATGTTGCTGTTACTAGTGATATTAAAAATTACTGTATTTATTCCGACTGTTGCATCGCTAACATTTGCTGTGAGTGTGATTATTTGAGAATAATTTGATGTTGGTATTGGAGCTGTTAAATTTGACGAAGGTGGAGTGCTGTCTATATAAAATGGGTAGATTATATTTGATAAGTTTGTTATTGATACACTTGATGATGAATTGGAAATTGTGGCATTTATGCTGTAAATTCCGTCGGGAATTGTTGTGTTTGTAATGATTGATTCGCAAGAGATTGTGTTGCAGCTGGCGCTGCCGATTTGCTGCCAGGTTCCACTTATGTTAAAATAGAATGCTGCGCTTTGAGGATCAATTATATCTGTGCCATTGATGTAGGTTGTGTTAAATAGGATGTTTTGCAGAGAGGTTACGTTTGCGTTGTTTATTGGAGATATGATTCTTATGCTGTCGCCTGGGAGGGCAAGGGCTAATAACGCGAGCATGGAAACTATTGCGACGATTTCTATTATTATTACTCTTTTTTTTGTCATTTTATCTTGTAATCAAAAGAGCGTCCATCTCCTCTTTCATTTTTTTTATTTTGGGCTTTTCAAAATGCTTTCTTGCTGGCTTTAATAATTTTATTAGTGCTTCGGATACGGCATTTTTTAAATCCATTGGATGTAAGTTTCCTTCTGCAAAATCTTTTTCTAGTTCTTTGTAGTTTTTGTAAATTTTATTTCCGCCGAACCTCTCAGAGCGTTTTATTTCCAGTTTTGATTTTTCACTTCTAAAAACTAAATATTTGCACCAATCTAATACAGGATTAAACTCTGTTTCTTTTTCAGGACAAAAGGCGTTATTTATTTTTCTTTTTATTTCTTCAGGAGAATCAGTTATAAAAATTGCTGAGTCTGGAATGGATTTTGACATTTTCATTGATGACCATAGCTCTTGCAGATTTTCTTTAGGCACTGGCCACATTAATGGTTTTTTCAAACCCAAGATTAAATGATGATGAATAGCAATTGGTTTTATTTTTTGGTTTTGCTTGTTTATTAATGGGGAAAT
>JBBTAH010000026.1:0-4462 GCA_038044285.1 Nanobdellota archaeon
GCAATAGTTGACGGCTCATATCCAGCAGACATCGGCGAGGGCATAATTAGAATAGATGGTTTAACAAGAAAAAACGCAAAAACAGGCATCGGCGAAAAAGTAGCCATAAGAAAAGCCCAAATAAAGCCCGCAAAAAAAATAACAATTGCGCCGGCACAGCAAGGCATAATGGTCCAGGGAGACCCAGAAGCATTCAAGTCAGGTCTTCTCGGCAGAGCACTCCTAAAAGGAGATATAGTCTCACTCGGCGGAGCACAGAGACGGCGCGACTTAATGGGCGACAGTGACGACATTTTCAGCAATTTAAACGATTTCTTCGGTGCAAGTTTCGGAGTCGGCTTCCAAAACATCCGTTTCAAAGTAATTTCAACAACGCCAAACCAGCCAGTCATAATAACAGAAGAAACAGAATTAACCTTAAGCCCAAAAGCAGCAAACACAGAGGAAGAAGCAATTCCAGAAGTGAATTACGAAGATATCGGCGGCTTAAGTGAGGAAATCAGAAAAATCCGCGAAATGGTTGAACTGCCTTTAAAGCATCCGGAAATATTTGACAGACTTGGAATAGAGCCTCCAAAAGGAGTTCTCATGCACGGTCCGCCAGGAACAGGAAAGACTCTGCTTGCAAAAGCAGTTGCAAATGAATCAGAGGCAAACTTCATTCTTCTTAACGGTCCAGAATGCATGAGCAAATTTTACGGCGAGTCAGAGAAAAAAATAAGAGACATCTTCGACGATGCAGAAAAAAACGCACCCTCAATTATTTTCATAGACGAAATAGACGCAATCGCTCCGAAAAGAGAAGAAGTTCAAGGCGAAGTGGAGCGAAGAGTAGTTTCCCAGCTTTTAACAATGATGGACGGCTTAAAAACAAGAGGTAGAGTAATTGTCATCGGAGCGACAAACAGATTAAATTCAATTGACCCAGCACTTCGCAGACCAGGAAGATTTGACAGGGAAGTAGAAATTTCAATCCCAGACAAAAAAGGCAGGCTTATAATTCTAAAAATCCACACAAGAACAATGCCCCTCAAAAAAGATGTAAATCTCGATGACCTCGCATCAAAAACACATGGCTTCGTCGGAGCAGATTTAGAATCCTTGGCAAAAGAGGCAGCAATGAACATCCTGCGAAAAGTAATGCCAGACTTAAATCTTGAAGAAGACAAAGAAATCTCGCAGGAAGTTTTAGAAAAAATGGTCATTGGTAAAGAAGATTTCGAAGAAGCTCTCAAAGTAGTCCGTCCATCAGCAATGCGTGAAGTCTTGGTTGAAACACCAAACATTAAATGGGAAGACATAGGTGGTTTGGACAGAATAAAACAAGAATTAAAAGAAGCAATTGAATGGCCTCTCAAACACCGCAGTTCATTTGAAAGAATGGGAATAACTCCTCCGAAAGGAATCTTGCTTTACGGTCCGCCAGGAACAGGAAAGACTCTGCTTGCAAAAGCAGTCGCAAAAGAATCAGAGGCAAACTTCATCAATGTGAAGGGCCCATCTCTTTTATCTATGTGGGTCGGCAAGTCAGAAGAAGGCATCCGCAAGATCTTTGAAAGAGCACGCCAAGTTTCCCCGTGCGTAATTTTCTTTGACGAAATAGACGCCCTTGCAAGCAAAAGAGGAATGGAAATGGGAACAAAAGTAACAGAAAGAGTTCTTAATCAAATGCTATCAGAAATGGACGGAATAGAAGACCTGAAAAATGTCGTCGTCATCGGAGCGACAAACCGCCCAGACATGTTAGACCCGGCTTTAATGCGTCCCGGCCGTTTCGACAGAATATTATTAGTAGACATCCCTGACGAAAAAACCCGCGAGAAAATATTCGAAATTCATACAAAAAAAATGCCTCTTGATCAAAGTGTAAATCTAAAAACACTAATCAAGAAAACTGAGGGATTCGTCGGCGCAGACATTGAAAATCTCGCAAGAGAAGCAGCACTAATCGCACTAAGAAAAGACATGAACGTAAAAACAATCACAATGTCAGACTTTGATGAAGCCCTAGCAAAAACAAAGCCGTCAGTTTCAGAAGAAACAGCAAAGCGCTACAAAAAAATTGAAGATTATTATCTCAAAAAAGCAAGGGTCGGCGGCCTTGAACTCGGCCCAGTTTACGCTAATTGAAATAAAGAATAATATTTGATATCCTTCATTTATTAACAAATCAACCAGCAATAGTCTTCATATAAGCTAAGCAAGCAACAGCTAATGTAGCTCTTTGTTTAGGATGAGTAACTTCTTCAACATCAAAAGAATGAATAAATCTTCGGCCATTATTGTGGCGAACATGTGCCCGCACCTCTCTATAAACTTCAAAATTTTCTTCGTACATTCCAGTGCGCGAAAAAGTAGTTCTTATTCTCAAAAAGGAAGCGCGTGGTAAATAAAAAGCAGACATATAAAAACAACTGTAGATTTTATCAAGCAAAAACAAGGGAACAAATGCTCTCGTACCACCACCTTCAAAGTCTACATCTTGATAAAGTATAGCTGTTCGATTAGCCATAAAATAACCTATTCTCTTGTCGTGATATATTTTTTTCCATTCGCCAAAAGCACAGTATGCTCCGCCTGCGCAACCTTTCCTCTGGAAGCCTCAACAAGCTGCGGATATTGGTATAAAATTCCCGCCTGCTCCAACTGGCGCAAAGCCAAAAGCCCACGCGTTCCAAACTTCTTCCAAATCCACCGCGACGCAAAAGGTAAAGTCTTAAATTCATCGGCAATCCAATTCAAAACCTCGCGAGCAAATCTATCTCTAACAGCCCCAGAATCAGAATCTATCCTATAAATCCCTGAAGGTTTACCGTCGCGAACGCGCCCGTGTCCAGCAGTCGCAAAAGGCTCAGTAGCATAAAGCCCTTCTTCCAAAACATCAGTCTGTCCAGAGTCATAATTCGGAACAGTCCATCCGGCATGAATCACAAATCTCTCAATACTATGTCCTGATAAATTAACAACTGGATTAAATCCTTTTTCAGTTATAGCCTCGCTGATTTTCGCTCCAATTTCAGTCAATCGCTTTCCAACTTTAAATTCAGAAACAGAAACAGAAACAGCATCTTCGGCCGCCTCAATCAATTTTTTATTTTCTTCAGAATTATCTAAATCAATAGTAAAAGCAGTATCAGCGATATATCCGTCAATTTGTACTCCAATATCTACTTTTAACAACCCATGTGCAATAAAAGTATCGCCATAAGAAGGAGTATAATGCGCAGCAATTTCATTAATGCTTAAATTAACAGGAAAAGCAGGCTTCGCTCCAAGCGTATGAATCTTCTCGTCAATCAAAGTAGCAATCTCAAAAAGCGGCCTATCACGGAAAACAATCTCTCGTGCATATCTCCGCAATTCCTGCGCAATTTTGCCCGCCTTTAATATCTTGTCAATTATTTCTTGCTCCATAAAAGCCAAAATTATACATTAGTTTTAAATCTACCGCACAAGTGCTCTAAATAATTTAATTGATTAACCTTTCTTATACCCAAACTTTTTATTATATGTTGGATGATCAATTATATCCAAAACAAAAGATATTATTTCTATGTTGGACATACCATGTGTAACACTATAAAGCATCCTCCAAAAGTCAGGCAATTCCACTCTATGCAAGTTAGTTATATTATATTTTTCTATATATTCTTTCGGTATCAAATGTTTTGCAATAGGCTCGCCATATTGAAAATTATTTTTTATTAAGTCTATCTTATAGTTCACAGCCTTCAAAATCATTCGTTCCTTTTTTGAAACTGGAGCCATTTTGTTTAAATAATCATACACTTGCTTGGCTTCTAAGGATAAAATGACCCTTACAGGTTTCATAGTTCAAAACCTTCAGAAAGCGCTTTTCTTAAACGAGGGTGCTCATTGTGTATCCAGCTTATTCCACGTACTCCAAAAGCAATTTTGTTGCTTCTATCTAAATAATCTAAAATAAGCATGAGAGTAATATGATTTACTTGCCGAGGAAGTCTTCTCTTTAGTTCAGCAACACTAATAACACTTCCATCCATTTTTTGTAGAGTTTCTTCTACCATGATTACAGTGTTGAGTGTTGGCCAGTGCAAATTCTTTTTATGTCCTGTATTTTGTAACATATTTATACTTTATAGTTATTTAATTATAACTATTAGATACATTTTAGTATTTAAAGCTTTGCAAGAATCAGCTTCTTCTAATCCTTCGCTCTTTCGGCACAAAATTTATCAGTGTCTTTCCATCAGAAATTCCACATCCAAAAACATCATCTCCGCATTTAACAACATAAATTCCATGCGGCAAATCAAGTAAAATATTTTTCCCATTAATCCAATCAATAACATGCTCTTCATTCAATGAAACAACATTCTTAGAAAACTGATCTTTCAAAAGCAAAGTTCCGTCAAAACCAACTCTCAAATATCCCAGTTCAAACTTAAACAAATACAAACCCATAAATTCAACATTAGCAATT
>JBBTAH010000027.1:0-1301 GCA_038044285.1 Nanobdellota archaeon
CACAAGATCTCTTCAAAGACCCAATAAAAGTTCTGCTCGCAAGCAGGATGGAGGATAGTTCGGATTTAATTAAAGAGATAGAGACTTTTGTAAAGGAAAAAACCAAGGTTACTGTTTCTGCCGAAATTGTTCCCTACTCTTATTTTGAAGATTTCACGAGTACCAAGGAAAAGATAGTTCAATATGCGTAACATATGTACAACACTGAACAAATAGAAAAATTAGCAAGTTCCTTGGTTAGTTTTATATCTTCGAGCAAAGAGAATCTATTTTTAGAGAATGTTGCTATCACTCAGGACACAGATGAAGCGATATCTTTTGATTATTCTTTTACACTTAGTTATTTAGAGAAATATTTAGAAAATAATAGAAGTTTACTTTCTAAGAAGCTTAAACCTAAAGGCAGGGTTTTTGTTATTTTGTCGTATAATGAACCGATTATTATGTCAGTTGTGCCCATATTAAATGCTCTCGTTGCTGGAAATTCGGTGACAGTAAAGCCAAGTAAAAAGTGTCATAAATTATTTGAGACTATCTGGATACAAAGCGGTATAAAAAAAGAGTTCGACCTAAATCTTGAAGTTGTTAATTTGAGTCAAAATTCTGATGTGGATGATTACATAAAAAAGTCCGAATGTGTTTATTTTTTTGGATCACATGCCGTTGCAAAAGAAATTTATAAAATATGTGCCGATAACTTCGTTGAATTTATCCCTGAGATTGAAACTGCTGATTGTAAGGTTGTCAAAAGGGAAAAATTTGATAACGCTTTTATTAAAAAAGACAGCATCGAGACACTAAAAAGTTCTTTTACTCACGCCGGTCAAATTTGTGAGAGGATTTGTGGAGTGTTTGTTGCCGAGGATATGTTCGCTGATTATTCCAGAGAACTGATGGAAGCCTATAATATAATTAGTAAAGATTACCATTCTTCTCTTATTAGAAAAGACTTTGTTTTTAACCAAAAGTATCTAGAACGGATATCTCAAGATATACAAGAATCGGGTGCAACGCTAATCGCAGGAGAAATCGGGAAAACACCGATCATTTTGCTCGATCCAAACATAGAATGCCCGATGGTTAAGAATGGGTATTTCTATCCAATGTTGTGGGTTTCAAAATTTAAAGATCTCGACAGTTTAATTTCAACCCTAAATTCAAGAACATACTTTCTTGGACTTCATATAAGCACAGACTCATCGTCTTTTAGAGATACTCTGGTTGAGAAGACGAATTTTACGAGGTACACCATTGGAGATGCAAATGATCATGTAGGTGACACTGAAGGGTGGGGGGGTAGA
>JBBTAH010000028.1:0-2468 GCA_038044285.1 Nanobdellota archaeon
TTTGCTATGGATAAACTGATATTTTGCTCCCCCCAAAACAAACACATCTCCTTTTTTCAGCTTTTCAAGAAAAGCCTCATCAATACTTCCAACTATTGACCCTTTCATTTCCATAGGAGAACTAACAACAATAGAAACAAACCCTTCCTCCGGAATCGTCCCAATATTAGTCAAATAAATCAATCTAGCGAGCTTCCCCCTCTTTCCGATCTCTCCTGTTGTTGAGTCATGCCAAATCTTCGCATAAACATTTCTATGCTCAAGCTCATAATCCCCAGCCAAATAACTAACAACACTCAAAAAATCCTCCTTGCTCAATCCACTATAACAATAACTTTTCCTGATTAGTTTTAGCATATCATCCGATTTCCAAATTCGTGTTATAGCCATACCATAAACTTGCTGGCTCAAAACGTCCAGCGCGTTCCGCGGAATTTCAATCTTATCAATTTTCTTCTCAATCATCTGTTTCATCAAAATAGCACACTCAACCAAATCATCTCTATCCATCACAATAAATCTTCCTTTCGGATTTGCATGTAGTTGATGTCCTGCACGTCCAATTCGTTGCAAAGCCCTTGCAACTCCCTTTGGAGACCTCAGCAAAATAACCAAATCAATACTACCAATATCAATTCCTAATTCCAACGACGTAGACGAAACCACCGCCTTCAATTCACCTTTGCGCAGCCTCTCTTCAATCATAAATCTCTGCGTCTTGCTCATTGAGCTATGGTGTGCTCCAATAAGCCCAGCGTACTTTCCAGGAAAATGTAAATCAAGATAATGAATAACCCTTTCCGTTGCATTTCTTGTGTTAGTGAATATTAAAGTAGTCTTATGGCTTTGAATCAACTCGTCTAAAACCTGATAAAGTCCGCGCTGGCTCTCGCCGATTTCCAAAGCAAGCAGATTCTCCCCGGGACTTATAAGCCCAATGTCTATTTCTTTCACAAGCGGCACTTGCGCAATCAAACAATCTCTGTCAGCTCCGACTAGAAACTTTGCTACTTCTTCAATCGGAGCAATCGTCGCACTAAGCCCAATTCTTACAGGAGTAATCGCGCTGAAATCCTGCAGCCTTTCAAGTGTTAGGCTCAAATAAGTTCCGCGTTTATTTGCCAAAGCATGAATTTCATCAACAACAATAAACTCCAAAGCTCTTAGATTCTCAGAAAACTTCTGGGCAGTCAGCACAATTGCCAGGCTCTCGGGCGTCGTTACAAAAATATGTGGTACTTTCCTTGCCATCTTTGCTCTTTCAGAAGCAGTAGTGTCTCCAGTCCTAAGCCCGACACGAATCTCTTGGAGATCAATTCCTTTTTTGGCAGCAAGCTCCCCAATTTCATGCAGCGGCCTTTCAAGATTAACATAAATATCATTTGTCAAAGCCTTCAGTGGAGAGGTGTAAACAGCATAAATCTTGTCGTCAAGCTCCTTTCGCATCGCAAGCTCAACTAAATAATTTAATATTCCTAAAAAAGCAGTAAGTGTTTTAGTCCCTCCAGTCGGCGCAGAAATAAGAACATTCTTTCTCTCATGAATGGGTCCAACACCATAAAGTTGAGTCAAACTAAAGTCCTTGAATCTTGAAAAAAACCATTCTTTCACAAGAGGGCAAAGCATTCGCTCCACATCTTCTCGTGTTCGTGCATCCACAAAAGATACAATTCCTTGAGCCATAATAAGTAGTGGATTCTCAAGCAAACCCAAACTATAAAAACTTTATCTTTATCAAATTGTCATGCCAAGAATTTCAAAGAAAAAGCGTTCAAAAATATCAGAACAAATATTATCTCATCTTTACGAGCTCTCGCCAGAGCCCCAGTTCACAAATAAAATCGCACAGGAAATTGCCCGCGACGAGGAATTCACAAAATCCCTTCTTCAAGAACTAGAGTCAAACAAACTATTAGTCAGAATTACAAAAGGCCCGCAAGGCCAGGATTATCAACGTTGGGAGCGTTGGCGTCTCTCAAATGCAGCTTTTGACGCCTATAAAAAACACCTAAATCCTTAAAATCCTCAAATACTCTTTAAATCCATGGACCTTCTAAAAGAAGCCTTCGCAAGAGTAAGGCAAGACATAGAATACCTTTATCAAGAAATAGACTATATAAAACAGTTATTAAGCGAACTAAAAGCACACCAAACCAACAAACCAACAAACCAACACATAAATTCAACCAACCAACATATAATTCCAACATACCAACACGAAGAAAAAGCCTTAAAACTAGAAAATTTAACCTTCTCCACAAGAAACGAAGGGGTTCCAACAAACCAACCAACAAACCAACAAACCAACCAACACCCCCTAATTTCCACTCCAACACAAATAGAAAGTTCGGTTAAATCAAAAGAACAGAGAATTAGTAATATTCAGAAAGTCTCTGAAATTCTTTCAAAAATAGATGATTTAAAGAAAGAAGTTCGTTTAAAATTTAAACGTCTTACAGAACAAGAAA
>JBBTAH010000029.1:0-3375 GCA_038044285.1 Nanobdellota archaeon
TAAACAGCAGGATCACATATAACTTCAACATAAGAACCAGCCCAAGTAGTCATACCCATATTGCCAATAGTTGAAAGAGGAGTAAAAGTAGCAAGATTGTTAGGAAGAGCGCCCGTCAAAAAATGCCATCCATTTGCGCCACTTATTTTGCGAGTGAAAATACCAGCAGTGTTACTAACATCCCCATCAAAAATCGCACCAGTAGCAATCTCTGCGCTTCCAACAGCATTATCCGCAATATTCCCGGAAGTTATACAATTATCACAAACAACACTTGAAGCAGGATGCCACGCCGTGGAAGGCGGAGGGGTAGTCGTCGCAAAGCCTCCAGACTGCGAATACGCAAACTGCACTCCCAATGCAAAAATCAACACGCCGGCAAACAAGCTCCAGAACAAAACCACACTCTTATTCATATAATTATTAATTACTTGCAACTTAAAAACCTACCGCAAAAGATAAATCACGACAAAAAGGAGGGTAATCAAAAAAACAGGCGCAAACGGCACACCAGACTTAATCAAAACTTTCTTTCCGTATTTTCTAAGTAATAAAATATCATCATAACCCAAACCATGAACTGTCTTTTTGATAAATTTTTTGCCGACACGAACATCAGAAACAAGCCAATCTCCTTCAGTCAGCCTATCGGGCGAAGTAAGTTTAATCATGCAAGATTTCTCAACAGCTCGCGCGTAAAAATAAACAAATGGAAAAAACAAGATAATCCACGAATAAATTCTAAAAATATCGCCAATAAAAAATAAAATAGCAAATATCAAAAAGCAAACATAAAGCCAGACCATTTTATTTTTTAACTCCGAAGTAAAATATTTCTTGAAAGAATTAAAATTCTTCACAATCAGAAAAGTACTGTAAATCAAAGTGTATAAAATTCCAATACTAAAAAGCAAAATAAAAAACCCAACTCCATAAAATCCATAACTCCCAAAAGAATCGTAAGGAAAAATCCCGCCAAGCCCAAAAAGCAATTTAGCATCACCGCCAGCAAAAACACCTGCATAATAAAACAAATATCCCAAAGCAACAAAAATCAAAACTCCAAAAAATCCATAAACAAAAAAGTAAAAGTCATCAAAAACTAAAGCATAAACAGCACGATAAGCAAGCACAAAACTAATCAGCGAAAAAGTCAGCCAGTTAGCAATCTCGCGAGTTTTCAAGTCCTGCACAACCGCGAAAACAGTCCAAATCAGCGCCAGCCCAAATAAAAAATAGTATTGATACATAGTAGCTACAAAAAGAGTAAGTTTATTAACTTTTTTTCATAGACAAATATATGGAAAAAGACCAAGTAAAAAAATACATAACCCTCGCAGCGCTCGCAATCCTCATCGTCCTGTCATTTATGATAATTAAAAGCTATATCGTCTGGCTCATCAGTGCGTTCATCCTCGCTTACTTATTTCATCCACTAAACAAATGGTTCGAAAGAAAAATGTCAAAACCTTTAGCAGCAACAATTACAATAATAATAACTCTCTTGATAATATTAATTCCAATCAGCGCCGTCGTCGCCGAAATCACCTCGCAAGCATATAACTCAATTCAAAATGGCGTAGCAAGTCAAACTTTAGAAAATATAGCAGCAAAAATTATAGAAAAATACAATCTTGACATAAAAGCAATAACAAAAAAAGCTCTTGAAATAGGTGTCCAAGCTCTAACAAGCATAACTCTTTCTGCACTTGCTGCACTGCTTGGAATGTTCATCATGATTTTCGCAATGTACTACATGCTTACAGAATGGGAAATCATAAACACAAAAATAAAGAAATTCATCCCATTCCAAAATAAAGAACACTTGATAAATGAGATATCTCACTCAACAAAAAAAGTCCTTCATGGCACAGTTCTCATAGCAGTAATTGAATTTGTCGTCGCTGCTCTCGGGTTCTGGCTCGCAGGCTCCAAGTTCTTCCTCGTCCTCGCAACAATGACTGCTTTATTAGCATTCATTCCGGGCGGTCCAGGCCTAGTCTGGGTTCCAACCCTAATTATAGAATTGCTCCAAAAAAACTATTTGAGCGCAGGAATCATCCTCGCCTTCGGCCTCGTAATTTCAGTATACATAGATACAATCTTCCGCGCAAAAGTCGCCGGCAAAAATGCAAGAATTCATCCTTTAATTGCATTATTGGGAATCCTAGGCGGAACCCCGATATTCGGCATTCCAGGCATAGTCATCGGCCCGCTCTTCCTAAGCTACACAATAGAAATCGTGGAAGAATTCCTCAGTGAAAATAAATAATCTCTAACTAATATTTATCTTCCCTCGCTCTAAACTGCCCGCCTCTTTTGTAAACTCTATCTTTGCGCTTCTTGCGCTTATCATTCTTTGACTTTCTCTTCCCGCCAAAATAGCTATACCCATTGTCACTCATAAAATTTCAAAATATCAGAACTTTAAAAAACTATCTCGTTTTCTTAAATCAATCCCTTTGTTTAGAAAGTATTTCTATTAATTCGTATTTATACAAACTAGCATCGGCCGGGGCGGTTTCAGGAGTGTAAATCTGTATGCGCTTTACTTTTATCAGATAATTATATCCTTCTTCATAATTAAATCCTTCAATATTATCATAAAAATATTGTCCGTTCACAACCAAACATTGCGTTGGAACAAGAGTTTGACAATTAACTTTATTCGATCCGACTCCCATAATTATCTCAATAAAGTTTTCGCCCCTAAAACATTCAAATCCTTCGCAGTTGATTGCACAATCAACTCCCAACCTTGAATCACTACAAAAAACTTCTTCCCCTCCTATGCTAAGCGACTCACAACAAAAAGTATTCTCATCTTCTGCTCTACAAGCAATCCCGCACGCCTCCCTCGCCGCCGAAGCCCCGCTCGCCCTCAAAAACGGGTCAGTCCCCTCGTCAAAAGAAACAAACCCATTCTTAATCAAAAAAATCAATCCAATCAGCACAGCAAGACTTATCACGATTATAACAATAGTGGAAATCGCAAGCTCAAGACCTTTTTTATCAAACATAAAACAAAATATCAAACAGAGTTATTAAATTTAGCTAAATCAAGCAGCAATAATTGTAATCTCATTATTCTTTGTTTGATATCATTCAGGAACAATATTAAATAAGATTTTATCGCCAATCCTTGCACAATTTTTAACTTTAATTCCAGTATATTCCTTACCTGCCTCCCAGTCTGTAATCTTTCCAGCATTATCTACAAAACTACCACTACCATCAAGGTTGCTCGAAGTCGCAGAAACTCTAATAGTAATCTCTCGTCCAGGATCAGAAGACAAAGTAACTTTGAAAGCAATATTCTCACCTGGCTTAACGTTTAAAGATTCGCCAGTAAGAGTAGAAGCAACAACTAAGCCA
>JBBTAH010000030.1:0-4325 GCA_038044285.1 Nanobdellota archaeon
CGCCTTTCGCAGCACCTGCTTTATCAGAGGACGTATGTCGCCCGATTCTTCTTCTAGTCTTTGTTTTATTTTATTTAGGAATTTAATAAATTGGGGATGTTTTTTTTGCTGTAGCGATGAGATGCATAATGAAAGTAGAGAGTTTATGTTTTTTATGAAGATACTCCATTGAGAAATTTGCAGGCTGTTTTTTCTTTCTATAATTTTGCTTAAGGAGTAAATTATAACTGCGACGAGAATGTAGTCTGTGTGCTGGTAAACTGATGCTGAATGAATTGTTTGGTCTGAAAGGTTTTTTAGTTCCGCTGCGTCTTCATGCTCGATAGCTTTTCTGGCGCTGGATAGAACTTCAATTAAATGATTCAATTCTTCCATGACTCAGGAAAGAACTATTTGTATATAAATGCTGTTTTTCAAAAGAAAAGTTAATATACTTCTTAATGTTTTTGATTTTATGCAAGTGTTGTTGGATAGCAGTTTTATTATTTCGTGTATTCGCGCGAGGATTGATTTTTTGACGCAGTTGAATGAGCAGGGCTTTACGCCGGTTGTGCCGAGAGAAGTTTTGCAGGAGATGAAAGACTTGCGCAATCGGAACGGAGTTTCACGCGATGACAGAATTGCGATTGATGTTGCATTTGATATGCTTGAGCGCGGTAAAATTAAGAAAATAAGTTTTGGAGCCGGGAAAGTTGATGATTATTTGATAGACCGAGGAAGAGCAGGGACTTATATTGCTACTTTAGATAGAGGGATAAAAAGACAGGTGCCGAATAGAATTGTTATTTTTAGTGCGCAGGGAAGAGTCGGGGTTGAAGGCAATGGGTAAACTGAAGATTGGAATATTAGCCCTTTGTTAAACCTTAGAATATTTTTCTTGAAAAAGTTGATTTTGATGGGAGAAAAATGTCGAGGGTTGAATTTGTAGATGGGCAGTGATAAGTTTTAAAAACCATCTTTTTCTGTTTGTAATATGTTTTATCTTGCTGAAGTTGAGGACTATGTGCGCGTTGAACCGCGACATTTTGGTTTGGCGACTAAGGATGCTGTAGCGGAGCAACTTGAAGAGTCTTACGTTAAGACGATGCACAAGGATTTGGGATTTGTAATTTCAGTTATTGGTGTGAAGGATGTTGGCGAGGGAATAATTATTCCTGGCGACGGTGCTGCTTATTACAAATCGCAATTTACTGTTTTGGTTTGGAGACCAGAATTGCATGAACTTATTCCGGGCGCGATTAAGGAGATAACTAATTTTGGTGCGTTTATGCAGATTGGGCCTGCGCAGGGGATGATACATATTTCGCAGACGATGGAAGATTTTGTTTCACTTAGTAAGACAGGAAGCTTGCAAGGCAGGGCGACGAAAAGATCTTTAGTAGTGGGAGATAATTGCCTTGCTCGTATTGTGGCTATAAGTTACAAAGCTGGCGAGCCGAAAATTGGTTTGACGATGAGGCAGCCAGGACTTGGAAAACTGGAGTGGCTTGAAGAAACGAAGAAGAAAGCTCTCGCTGTTGCAAAGAAATCTGAGAAGAGCGAGAAGAGTGGGAAGAAGAAGAAGGAGAAGAAAGGATAATGAAAATTTCACAGAAATTTCCAACAGCAGAGAATTTCTTACAACTGAAATTCTCTGTGTGTTTTAATTCTAACTGCTCGTCTTCACTCGCATTGGAGGGCAGGAATTAAAACATGGCGAAAAAAGAAAAAGCGTGCAAGAACTGCAAGATGATTTACGAAGGGAATTCGTGTCCGAGTTGTCAGAGCACTGATAATGTTGAGGGATTCAAGGGCAAGGTGACTATTGTGGATCCTGAAAATTCTGAGATTGCCAAGCAACTAGGTGTGAAAGGAAAAGGAGTTTACGCGATAAGATTAAGATGAATGCTGTCAAAGATTTTCGAAACGAGCTTTTGAAGAGGCGCGAGATTATTGTTGAGAAACAGTATCCTTCTAATCCTGGATTTGCGACTGCGAAGAAAGATGTTGCGCAGCATTTTAAGGCTCCTGAAGATTGTGTTGTGATTCGCAATGTTTTGGGTACCTTTGGGAGCGATGTGTTTAATATTGATGCGCGAATTTATGATTCTGTTGATGCTCTGCAAAAAGTTGAGCCAAAGCCGAGAGTGAAGAAAGTGGAGGCGGGGAAATGACGGGATTAGTTAGTTTACTAAGCGTCAGACCAGTTGGTCCTGAAATTGAATTTAATATGTATTATCAGCTGCATGGTGGTTCTGAAAGGGGAGTTGAAACTGTCCAATATGAATCTTTGCAGAGAGGGAGATTTTTGGGCGTTATTCCTGTAATGACAAAAAGATTTTATCCTCCTCATCTTGACTATGGCAATCATGAAGTGCCTGGTTTTGATGAACATCATTGTTTTCCTTCTATGACTTTTTTTGCTTTGCTTTCTGAATTTAGAAGACGACAAATAGAACAGGGGGCATTTGAGTAAGATGAGTGAACGAGAAGGCGGTACGAAGCTGAAAGATGTGAAGGGCAAGAAGCCGCACAAGAACAAGCCGACGAGCGCGAAGTATAAATTGTATAAAGTTTTAGGTGAGAAAGCGACACGCTCTGCGAAATTTTGTCCGAGATGCGGGCCTGGAGTTTTTTTGGGCGGCGGTCTTAATAGATTACATTGCGGTAAATGCAATTATACTGAGTTTAGCCAGAAATAATTTTCTAGTTATGATTATTAAAAGAATATAATGAGCCATGCCTTCCATGCAAAGGCAAGCTCTTGTACCACATTAGGTTCGGATAGCCGTACTGCCTTATGCAAGGACTTTATTGTACGGATTGAAGAACCGTTGTAAAGCTAGATTTTAATTGTTCGATAGAACTTATCTATAATACTTAACAATCTTTTATTTGTATGTACTATTATGATAGTGCGAACTTGTATATAAACCTTCGCTTTTTGAGAAATTATTGGAGTTTTCATGACTTTGTTCTTGATTGTAATTTTTATATCTTATGTGTTGTGGAAGAAAACGATGTGTATACATAGAGGCCCATAAATCTATCCTACTTTAGATATTAATTTAAACTTTTTTTGCTATTTTTGGTATGTGTGCCAGAGTTTTTAGATAAAGTTAATGGTTTTAATAAACCCACGGAGAGGAGACCACAACCATCAAAAAGGCAGTTATGATGTCCTCTCCTGGGAAAAGAGGTGATGATAATTAAGCGAACACGTTATAGTATTTAAATCTTTCGATTATGTTGTAACTTTGTAATAAGAACATGCTTTCCGAAAAGTGCTTAAAGCTGGTGTTTTTTAAAGGTTTATGGATGATGATTTTTCTGCTTCAATGCGGGCGTTTGCAGAGGTTTCTGGCGAACGGCTTGGCCATCGGAATGAGCGCATTGGTCAGCAGCAGATTCACGATTTGCTTTTTGATGACAGGCTCAGCTGGCAGGCGATTATTTACGATTTGATTAATTCCGAACAGCTGGACCCCTGGGATATTAATATAGCTGTTTTGGCGAATAAATATTTGGAAAAAGTCCGCGAGCTTGAGGAGGCTAACTTTTTTATTTCGTCAAAAGTTTTGCTTGCTGCTTCTTTACTACTGCGTTTTAAATCGGAATTGCTTTTAAGCAGAGACCTTCAGAACTTGGACGATATTCTTTACGGGAAGAAAGAGGAGAGAAAGTATGTACAGGAGCGGATTGAGCTTGACGAAGATGTACCTGAACTTGTGCCACGCACGCCTTTGCCTCGTTTCAAAAAAGTAACTTTGCAGGAGCTGATGCAGGCGCTGTCGCAGGCGATTTCAACTGAAACACGACGGATAAAAAGAGTTTTAGTTCTAAAACAACACGAACTTGAGGCGTATCTTCCTTTTCCTAAGAGATTTTTTAATTTACATGAGAAGATTACTTCTATTTACTCAAACTTGAAAAAAATGTTTGTTAATTCCGATGAGAAAGTTGCTTTTTCTTCTTTGAATGCGGTGACTCCTGAAGAAAGGCTTATTGTTTTTGTGTCACTTTTGCACTTAGATAGCCAGCAGAAAATCTGGCTTGAGCAGGATGGGCATTTTGAAGAGATTTGGATTTTATTGAAGGAAATTTATGAAGCCAAAAATAAAGATTTGATTGAAAAATTGAAAAGGGAAGTTGCTGCTTTGGAAAGCGAGCATGTTGCTGAAGCTGTTAGTGGTTTTGGTGGAGCGGTTGCGAACGAAATTGGAGAAGGGCTTGAAGAGTATTCTTTTAAATAGAGCCCCTTTTTAGTTTTGAGATTATTGATTTTTCTATAAGCAGAGTTTCTTCGCCGGATTGCATGTTTCTTATTTTAAATTTTTTTTGCTTGA